>NZ_JBEYVC010000011.1:0-118404 GCF_040643855.1 Streptomyces sp. NPDC047072
ATGACCTTCGGCGACACCGTCGACCGGGACGGCGCCGCCGCCATGCTCGACGCCGTGCAGGCGTCCGGGGTGCGGGCGAGGCGCCGGGCGCGCAGCCGGCCGGCGCAGGCGCGCAGGACCGGGCCGTGCAGCGGGTGGGCGAGGCGGGCGGTGCCCCGGTCGTCGATGTGGACGAGGCCGTCGGCCTCCAGGGTCTCGAGGGCGCGCAGGTCGAGGGTGTCGGCGGCCGGCGGGAGCGGTTCGGCGAAGGCGAGACGGTCGAGGGTCTCGCGCTCCCCGGCGTCCGTGCGGTCCAGGAGCTGGGCGGTCCGCTCGCGCACGGTCGGGGTGACCGGCACCGGCCCCCGCCACGCCCACTCGTCGGCACCCGGTTCGCGCACGGCGTCGACCAGTTCGCGCAGCAGCCGCAGATCGCCCTGGCACATCCGGTGGAGCCGGTTGACGGTGAGGGCCTCCGGGGCGCCCGCGCCGGTCGCGAGCAGCTGGGCCGTCTCCTCGCGGGGCAGCTGCTCCAGGGCCAGCCGGGGCAGGAGTTCGCCGGTCCACAGGCGGGACACCGCGCCCGGCGCCGTCGTGCCGTCGGTGGTGACGACCAGGAGCCGGGTGCGGCCGTGCACGGCGAGCTGGTGGACCAGGGCGGCCGAGGCGTCGTCGAGCAGCTGGGCGTCGTCGACCAGCAGAAGCCGTACCCCGGAGAGCAGTTGGACCGCGCGGTGCAGGGAGACCGTCTCGGGCAGCAGGTGGGCGAAGGCGGCGAGGTGCAGGCGCCGGGTCTCGGGGGTGCCGGCCACCCGTTCGTGCTCGGTGCCGCGCACCGCCTCCGTGACCAGGCGGGTCTTGCCGCGCCCGGCCGGGCCGGTCACCACGATGCCGCCGCGGCCGCCGGTCACCGACCGCCGCACCAGGGCGAGTTCGTCCTCCCGCCCGGTGAACGGCCAGGGCAGCTCCAGGGTCTTCGCTTCCCGCTCGAATGTCATCACGGAAGCATGAGCCCCGCTACTCAGTCCTGATACACACCGACTTGAGTAGCCCCCGACTCAGGCGCCCGGGGGCCGCCCGACGGCACTCTCGTTGCCATGACCGCACGCTACTGCTCCCTCGCGCAGCAGCCGGCCCCCGTGTTCGGGCCGGGGCTCGCCGCCGAGCGGGTCGGTGCGCTCGTCCGGGGCAACCGGATGTGGGTCAACAGCACGGTCCTGCACTACTACTTCTTCGACGGCGACACCGACGGGTCGGTCATCCCCGCACCGGGGACCGGCCAGTCCCGGCGGGTGTCGTGGGTCGGCGCCAAGGAGCAGCGGGACGTGGTGCGCGAGTGCTTCCAGGAGTGGCGGGACCTCGGTATCGGGGTGTCGTTCGCCGAGGTCGGCGACCGCTCGGAGGCGGAGCTGCGCATCGGGTTCCAGCTCGGCGACGGCTCCTGGTCGACGGTGGGCAAGGACGCCCTCCAGGTCGGCCTGAACGAGCGCACCATGAACTTCGGCTGGGACCTGACCGCGCCCGGGGAGCGCGGGACGGCCCTGCACGAGATCGGGCACGCGCTCGGGATGCTGCACGAGCACCAGAGCCCGTTCGCCGGGATCCACTGGGACGACGAGGCCGTGTACGCCGATCTGGCGGGCCCCCCGAACTACTGGAGCCGGGACCGGACTTACTTCAACATCCTGCGCAAGCTCGACCCGGACGAGGTCAACGGCTCCGCCTGGGACCCGCAGTCGATCATGGAGTACCCGTTCGAGCCGGGTCTGATCCTGGAGCCGGAGCAGTTCCGGGCGGGGCTCGATCCGCCGGGCGCCCTGTCGTCCGCGGACAAGGAGTTCGTCCTGCGGTGGTACCCGCCGACCGAGCCCGTGCGGCCGCCGGCGCTGGTGCCGTTCCGTTCGGTACCGCTCGGTCTGGGGCCGGGTGAGCAGGCCGACTTCACCGTCGAGCCGTCGGAGACCCGCGAGTACACGGTGGGCACCTTCGGCGACAGCGACACCGTCGTGGTGGTCTTCGAGGAGCGGGACGGGGAGCCCCGCTATCTCACCGGCCGGGACGACGGGGGCACCGAGCACAACGCGAGGATCAGGGCCCGTCTCGTCAAGGGCCGCCGCTACTTCGTCCGTGTGCGCCTGTACTCCAGCTGGGGGTCGGGGGAAACAGCTGTCATGTGCTGGTGACAGCACGAGTCGGGCCGCACACGGGCGAGGCTGGACCAGCAAGTCCGGCGCCGGGGGAAGGGCCGGGTACGTTGCCTTCGGGGGAGGGAAACGTACCCGGCCCCGCCGCGTTCACAGCTCCTGGGCGGGGCCGGAGCGGTGAGAGGGCGGGGGCGTGCTGATCGCGCTCGGCGGGCTTCCCGCGACCGGCAAGACGACACTGGCCCGCCTCCTCTCCGGGCTGACCCGGCACCCGGTGGGCCCGGTGGGCTACGTCGTCGGATACGCCCTCGCCGAGGAGCATCTGCGGGGCGGGCTCACCGTGGTCGCGGAGTCGGTGAACCCGCTGGCCGTCACGCGGGACGCCTGGCGGGACACGGCCGTTCGGGCGGGGGTGCCCGTGCTGGAGGTGGAGGTCGTGTGTTCCGACCCCGGCGAGCACCGGCGCCGGGTCGCCGAGCGGTCCGTGGACATTCCCGAACTGCCGTTTCCCGGCTGGGAGGAGGTCGTGGGCCGGGAGTACGAGCCGTGGCACCGCCCTCAGTTCGTCCTGGACACCGCGGGGCAGGAGGCGGAGGAGTCGCTGGGGCTGCTGCTCGACGCCGTTCTCACGGCAGGTCGCGGGTGAAGACCACTCGGGGGTTGCCGGGGCCGTCGTAGTCCTCCACCACCCGGGCGTCGAAGCCGAGGCTGCGGTGGAAGGCGATCGAACCCTCGTTGGTGACCGAGGTGATGGCCTTGAGACGGACCGCGCCCTGGCGGCGGGCGGCCTCGGTGAAGGAGTCGTAGAGGGTACGGCCGAGCCCGGTGCCGCGGGTGTCGTCGCGGGTGGCGATCAGGTGGACGTAGCCGGTGCGGGTCGGGGTGACGAAGCCGAAGAGGTAACCGCGGATGCCGTCGTCCGCACGGGCGACCAGACAGGTGGCGCCGAACTCCCGGACCAGCGCGGTGAGATGCAGGGCGCGCAGGTCACGGTCCCCCCAGTAGCGGGCGTGGTCCCGGAGGACCTGGTGGAGGTCGGTGACGTCGGCTCGGTCGATACGGACGGTCATGGTGCCGATCATGGCACGGTGGGGTGCGGGCGGCCGTACGGCGGGTGTATCCGCCAACTTCACGCGGACTATGAGGGGTCGAGGACGTCCACCGCGGGGCCGGAGCCGAGGAGGAGGCGGCAGGCGGCCCGGGTGTCGTCGCAGTGGAGGGTCAGGCGGTGGCCGCATGTCGGGAGGCAGCTATCGGCGCGGTGATGCGGCGGGCCGCGCCGAAGCGGTGGCGTACGGCAGGTCGGTGGGGACTCCGGAGCATCAGCTCGACTGGGAGGAGTGACCCCGCTTGCGCCATTCCCCGGCGAGGAGTTCGTAGGAGCGGACGCGGTCGACGTGGTCGTGGGTGATCGTGGTGATGAGCAACTCGTCGGCGCCCGTGGCCTCCTGGAGCCGCTCCAGGTGGTCGGCGACCGTGGCCGGGGAGCCGACGAACTGGGTGTCGAGGCGGTCCTGGACCAGCTCGCGGTCCGCGTCCGTCCAGACGTGGGCGCGGGCCTCCTCCGGGGTCGGGAACGGGATCGCGCCCTCGGCGGTGCGGATGCTGCGGACCCACAGCCCGTAACCGGTGGCGAGTTCGCGGGCGGTCTCGTCGTCCTCGGCCACGACGACGTCGGCGGACACGCTGACGTACGGCTTGTCGAGGATCTCGGAGGGCTGGAAGGCGGCGCGGTAGCCCTCGGCCGCCTCCAGGACCGTCCCCGGGCTGACGTGGTAGTTGGCCGCGAAGCGCAGACCCCGGGCACCCGCTACCTCCGCGCTCTCGCCGCCACTGCTGCCGAGGATCCACAGCTCTACGTCGGCCCCCTCGCCCGGCACGACGTGTGCCTCGATGCCCTCCGGGGAGCGGTAGGTGCCCGCGAGCAGAGCCAGGACGTCGTCGATCTGCTCGGCGTAGTCCTGCGACTCGGCGCCGGGCAGCAGAAGCAGCTTCTGCAGAAGCGCGATCCGGGGCGAGCCGAGGAGGTGGGCGAAGGAGAAGCGGGGCGGGATGCGCAGGCCGTTCGGGGCGCGGCCGTCCACCACACCCGTCGGCGAAGGGGACTTGGGTTCCCCCGGCGGGCGGCCGCCCGACCGGCCGAGGCCCAGGTCGAGGCGCCCGGGGTACAGGGCGTCGAGGAGGCCGAACTCCTCGACCGTGCTGAGCGCCGTACGGTGCCCGAGTTGTACGGCTCCGGAGCCGAGCCGGATCGTGGAGGTGGCGGAGGCGGTCAGAGCCAGCACCACCGCCGGGGACGTGCCCGCGACGCCCGGGTTGAGGTGGTGCTCGGCGAACCAGTAGCGGGCGTAGCCGAAGCGCTCGGCCTGCTGGGCGAGGTCGATGGAGTTACGGAGGGCATCGGCGGCGGTGGAACCGGACGACACCGGGACCAGGTCGAGGACGCCGAGGGGGATGTCAGGCATGGACCGGCTCCTCCGTTCGCGGCGGCACGGGCAGCACCGGCGCCCAGGCGAAGGGCGGGTCCGGGATCTCACCGCGCAGGATCGGGGCGACCTCGGACTGGAACAGCTCCAGCGAATCGCGGTGCTGAGTCTCCGTCAGACCGCTTGCGTCGGCGTGCAGATGGAGCACGGTGTGGCCGAACTGCCCGTGGTAGCGGTGGACCTTGTCGATGATCTGCTGCGGGCTGCCGATCAGGGCGGAGCTGCGCTCGACGAAGTCCTCCAGGCTCTCGAAGACCACCGGGAGGCCCGCCGTGCGCGAGAAGGCGAGGTTCGCCTCGAAGAGCGGCCGGTAGACGTCCAGTGCCTCCTGCGAGGTGCGGGTGACGAGCAGCCCGGCCGAGCCGGCGCCGACCGCGATGTCGGCCGGGTCGTGGCCGTAGAACTCCCAGCGCTCGCGGTAGTAACGGATCAACTCGGCGTACGGCTCTATGGGGTTGGTGACGTTCGCCGAGAACAGCGGGTCGCCGTAGCGGGCGGCGAGGTCCACGGACTCCTTGCTGGTGGCGCTGCCGTGCCAGACCCGGACGGGCTTCTGGTACGGCCGCGGCCACACCTCGGCGTCCTTCAGTTCCGGCCGGAAGCGGGTCCGGGCGGTGACCTTGTCCTGGCGCCACAGCTGCCGGAACACCTCGTAGCTCTCGGCGTTGCGGTCCCACTGGTCCTCGGGCGTGACATGGAACAGCTCGCGCTGGGCGGAGCCGTTGCCCTTGCCGATGATGAGGTCGAGGCGGCCCTCGGAGAGGTGGTCGAGGGTGGCGTAGTCCTCGTAGGCGCGCACCGGGTCGAGCAGGCTCAGGGTCGTCACCGCGGTGAAGAGGCGGATGCGTTGCGTGAGCGCGGCGATGTGGCTGAGGACGACGGTGGGCGAGGAGGAGATGAACGGCCGCTCGTGCCGCTCCCCCACCCCGAAGCCGTCGAAGCCCAACTCCTCGGCGAGCACGGCGTTGTCGAGCACCTCGCGGAATCGGTCGTGGGTCGGCTTCAGGATGCCGGTGACCGGGTCCGGGCGGTGCACGATCAGGGTGATCGCGAGGAACTTCACGACGCCACCCGCTGCTGGCTGTGGGCGTCGTCCGGGTGGGCGAGGCCGAGCTGGTGGCGCAGGGTCGGGCCCTCGTACTCGGTGCGGAAGACGCCCCGCTCCTGGAGCAAGGGGACGACCTGGTCGGCGAAGGCGTCGAGGCCGGTCGGGGTGATGTGCGGGACGAGGATGAAGCCGTCGCTGGCGTCGGCCTGGACGTACTCGTCGATGGTGCGGGCGATGGTCTCGGCCGAGCCGATGAAGTTCTGCCGGTTGCCGGTGTTGATGACCAGGTCGCGGATGGACCACTTGTTGGCGGCGGCCAGCTCGCGCCACTCGCGGGCGGTGGCCAACGGGTCGCGGTACATGCGCACTTGGGCGCGGCCCTTGGAGATGTGGTGGTCGCCGACGTCCGGGTCGACATCGGGGAGGGGGCCGTCGGGGTCGTACGACGAGAGGTCCCGGTTCCAGACGAACTCCAGGTGCTTGAGCGCGGTGGCTCCGCTGACCTGCTGGCGTCGCACCTCGCGGGCGAGTTCCTCGGCCTCGGCGTCGGTGTCGGCGAGGGCGAAGGTGGCGGCGGGCAGGATGCGCAACTGGTCGTGCCGGCGGCCGTACTTGGCGAGGCGGTTCTTGACGTCGGTGTAGAAGGCCTGGCCCTCCTTGAGGGTGGCGTACCGGCTGAAGATCGCGTCGGCGCTCGAAGCTGCGAACTCGCGGCCCTCCTCGGAGTCACCGGCCTGGAAGATCACCGGGCGGCCCTGCGGGGAGCGCGGGACGTTGAACTGCCCCTGGATGTCGAAGTGTTGACCCTGGTGGACGAAGGTCCCCGCCTTGGCGTCCCGCAGGAAGACTCCGCTCTCCTGGTCGGCGACGATCTCGTCGCCGTGCCAGGAGTCGGCGAGTTCCTGGGTGGTGGCGAGGAACTCCTTGGCGCGGGAGTAGCGCTCCTCCTGCGGGAGGAAGCCGCCGCGGCGGAAGTTCTCGCCGGTGAAGGCGTCCCAGGAGGTGACGACGTTCCAGGCGGCGCGGCCGTCGGAGAGGTGGTCGAGGCTGGCGAACTGGCGGGCCACCTCGTAGGGCTCGTTGAAGGTGGAGTTGATGGTGCCGGTGAGGCCGAGGTGCTCGGTGACGGCGGCGAGCGCGGTCAGGATGGTGAACGTGTCGGGGCGGCCGACGACGTCCAAGTCGTATATTTTTCCGCCCTGTTCGCGCAGCCGGAGGCCCTCGGCGAGGAAGAGGAAGTCGAACTTGGCGCGTTCGGCGGTGCGCGCGAAGTGGGCGAAGGAGCTGAACTCGATGTGGCTGCCGGCCGCGGGGTCGCTCCACACGGTGGTGTTGTTGACGCCGGGGAAGTGGGCGGCCAGATGGATCTGCTTCTTGGGCTTGCTCATGGGTCCGTGGATCCTTCCGGCTCAGACGGCGGCGTAGCGGTTGGCGGGGCGGGCGAGGCCCAGCAGTCCGCGCAGGGTGTCGGCCTCGTAGGCGGTGCGGAAGGCGCCCCGGCCCTGGAGTTCGGGTACCAGTGCGCGGGTGATCGCGGGGAGGTCGTGGCCGAGGACGGCGGGGCGCAGCCGGAAGCCCGTGAGCCCGGCCGACTGGAACTCCTGGAGCAGGTCGGCGAGTTGTGCGGGCGTACCGGCGAAGACGCGGGCGTCGCTGACGAGTTCGGCGCCGTCGAGGGTGTCGAGGCGCTCCTTGCGGGCCTGCGCCTCGGCCGGGTCGTCGTCCAGGAAGACCACGAAGTCACCGAAGACGTGCAGGGGTTCACCGGATCGTCCGGCCGCATCCTGCTCGGCGCGGATCTCGGCGACGATCGCGCGGGCGTCGTCGGTGTCGTGCGGGGTGACGTAGCCGATGTCGGCCTGGCGGGCGACCAGCCGGTAGGGCACGGTCTGGTGGGCGAGGGAGCTGACGATCGGCTGGCCCTGCGGCGGGCGCGGGGTGATGGAGGGGCCCTTGACGCTGAACCTCTCGCCCCGGAAGTCGATGTAGTGCAGCTTGTCGCGGTCGACGAAGCGGCCGGTGGCCACGTCCCGGATCTCGGCGTCGTCCTCCCAGCTGTCCCAGAGGCGGCGCACCACCTCGACGTAGTCGGCGGCCTCGTCGAAGTGCTCGGTGAGCAGCTGCTGTCCGGCCGGGGTCCTGAGTGAGTCGAGGTTGAGCGGCGGAAAGGCGCGGCGGCCGAAGTGCTCGGCCTCGTGCGGGCGCGCGGAGATCTGCACGCGCAGGCCGGCGCGGCCGGTGCTGACGTAGTCGAGGGTGGCGATCGCCTTGGAGATGTGGAACGGCTCGGTGTGGGTGGTGACGACGGTCGGTATCAGCCCGATGCGGCTGGTCAGAGGCGCGACCCGGGACGCGATCAGAACGGCGTCCAGGCGGCCGCGGACCTGGTCCGTGCGGCCGTCCAGCTCGCCGTAGTCGGAGGACTGGAGGCCGAGACCGTCCTCGAAGGTGACGAAGTCGAGCAGGCCGCGCTCGGCCTCGGTGACCAGGTCGGCCCAGTATCCGGCGGTGAACAGGTCCCGGGGGCGGGCCACCGGCTCGCGCCAGGAGGCGGGGTGCCAGCCGGTGCCGTCCAGGGCGACGGCGAGGTGCAGCGGGGAAGAAGGGTGCGAAGGGGACACGGCGGGGTGCCTTCCTGGAGGTCCGTACGAGATCGCCGGGCCGCGTCAGGGCGGGGCTCGGCGCTGGGGCAACGGGGTCAGGAGCAACAGAGCGCGGCGGACACGCGCTGGAGATCGATGTGCGGGCGGGAGTGCAGATGGACGTAGCGGAGCCTGTGGAGCACGCCCGTCACCTCCTGCCGGTGGGCACGCGAGGACACCTCGCGGATCTCGTCGTGAGTCACAACACGGTCGGCTCGGGGGATGTTCCCGGGGCGGCGAGGGTTGTCCCGGCCGCTTCCGGGGCTGTTCCGGGCGTCCGCACCTGGAGGATCGTGGACCGGCGACGCACCGTGAAGCCGAGTGACTCGTAGAGCCGGATCGCGCTCGTGTTGGTCTCCGCCGCGTGCAGGAACGGCGTGTCGCCCCGCTCCCGGATGCCCGCGGCGACCGCGCGGACCAGCCGGGTGGCCAGGCCCCTCCCCCGGTGCTCGGGGTCGGTGCAGACCGCGCTGATCTCGGTCCAGCCGGGCGGCCGGATCCGCTCCCCGGCCAGGGCGATCAGCCGGCCCTCCTCCCGGATGCCGAGGTAGGTGCCGAGGACGACGGTCCGCTTCAGGAACGGGCCCGGCTTGGTCCGGGCGACCAGGTCGAGGATCTCGGGCACGTCGGCGGGGCCGAGCCGTACCGCCTCGGGCGCGGGTTCGGCCCGCAGCCCGGTGTCGACGAGCTGGACGCCGACTCCCCCGCCGACGACCTCCCACCCCTCCGGCACCGTCTCAACAGGCTTGATCCGTACGACGGTTCCGGGCCCCACGAGTGCGTGCAGGTCGGCCCAGGCGGCCGGGTCACCGGGATCGGCGAGGGCGGCGAAGGCGTAGACGTCGGTGGGGTAGCGGGCCGCTCGGCCGAGGCGTTCGGCGAGGTGGGCGTGCGGGCCGTCGAGGGCGGCCCATACGGCGTTGTCGAGGACGGTTCCGCCTCCTCGGACGTCTGTCTGTCGTGCCACGGAGACGGAGTCCCTTCCGGAGTCAACGTGCTTCTTCAGTAACCTGATTGACGGTGTGTCAGGAGTTCGACAGCGGCAGCCCAGGCGGGTTGACCTCCGACTTGGAGACCGCGTCGTTGCTGAGGTTCCACGCGGCGAGCCACTTGGCGTACTGACCGTTCTCGATCAAGTAGTTGATCGCGTCGGCGAGCGGCTTGGCGAGGCCGCTGTCCTTCTTGGCGGTCGCGGCGATCAGGCCTTGGAGCGACGCACCGGCACCGGAGTACTGACCCGCGATCTTCGTCGGGTTGGGGGTGCTCGCGGTCTGGGTGACGTGGTACGAGAGGTTCGGGCTGGGGCCGAGGTAGGAGTCGATCTTTCCGCTGTTGAGGGCGAGGTAGATGCTCGGGCTGTCCTGGAAGTACTTGATGGTCAGCTTCTTGCCCTCCTTCTTCAGCCTGCTCTGCCACTCCAGCAGGATCCGCTCCTGGTTGGTGCCGGCGCCGACCGAGACGGTCTGGCCCGCGAGCGCCTCGTAGTCGCCGTCGAAGGTCCACTTCGAGGACTTCGCCGTCTCGAAGGCGAGGTCGTCCTTGCGGTAGGAGGCGAACTCGTACTTCTGCTTGCGCTCCTCGGTGTCGGTGATGTTGGAGAACCCGACGTTCACCTTGCCGCTGTCGATGCCGACGAAGAGGTTCTCCCAGGTGAACCGCTTGACCTCGGGTTCGAGGCCGAGGACGGCGGCGACCAGGCGGGCGAGGTCGGTCTCCGAGCCGGTGAGGGTCTTCTGGTCGCTGCCGACGAAGCCGAGCGGCGGGGAGCCGGAGGGCAGGGTGCCGGAGCCGATGACGAGCTTGCCGCTCTTCTTGACGGCGTCGGGCAGTTCGGCGCTGATGGACTTGACCTCGGCGACCTTGAGGGTGGTCTCCTTGGCGGCGCCGTTGGACAGCCGGCCGACGGTGACCGTGCCGGCGCTGTCGTTCGTCTGCGTGGCCGCGTCGCTGTCCCCACCGCAGGCGGCGAGCCCGGTGGCGAGGGTGGCGACCGCGGTCGCCGCGGTGATGCCGCGTATCAGGCTGCGTCGGGAGGGGTGAAGGGGCATGGCTGTCCTTACTCGTTGCGCGAAAAGGGATGAAAGGGGTTCAGAGGACCTTGCTCAGGAAGTCCCGTGTCCGTTCGTGCCGCGGCCGGTCGAGGACCTCGGAGGGCGGGCCCTGCTCGACGATCCGGCCGCCGTCGATGAAGACGACCCGGTCGGCGATCTCGCGGGCGAAGCCGATCTCGTGGGTGACGATCACGAGGGTGGTGCCGCTGGTCGCCAGGTCCTTGATGACCGCGAGGACTTCACCGACGAGTTCGGGGTCCAGGGCGGAGGTCGGCTCGTCGAAGAGGATGACGCCCGGCCGTAGCGCGAGGGCGCGGGCGATGGCCACGCGCTGCTGCTGGCCGCCCGACAACTGGCGTGGATAGGCGCCGGTCTTGTCGGCCAGGCCGACCCGGGCGAGGAGTTCGCGGGCCAGGTCCTGGGCCTCCGCCTTGGCAAGTCTGCCCGTCGCCACCGGGGCCGCCGCCACGTTGTCCAGGACGGTGAGGTGCGGGAAGAGGTTGAAGTTCTGGAAGACGAACCCGATGCGGCCGCGCTGGTTCAGGATGACTCGTTCGCTGAGTTCCTTCAGGCGCTCGCCCTGCCGTCGTACGCCGATCGGTTCGCCGTTGACGCTGACGTATCCGATCTCCGGCTTCTCCAGGTGGTTGATGACACGCAGGAGGGTGGACTTCCCGGAGCCTGACGGGCCGAGGATCACGGTGACCTCGCCGGGGCGCACGGTCAGATCGACACCGTCCAGGACCCGGTGGGCGCCGTACCACTTGTGCACACCGTGCACTTCGAGAGCTGCGGCGGTCATACGGCGGCCTCCCGGCGGATGCGGGCCCTGAGATCGGTGACGCCGGAGCGCAGTTTCTGGAGCGGGGTCGGCGGCAGGGAACGCGTGGCGCCCCGGGCGTAGTGGCGCTCGACGTAGAACTGGACGACGGACACGGCGCTGGTGAGGATCAGGTACCAGACGGTGGCGACCAGCAGCAGCGGCACTATGTCGCCGGGGTAGGTGGCGCCCATGGACTGCACGGTGCCGAACAGGTCGAGGAGGGAGACGTAGAAGACCAGCGAGGTGCTCTTGACCAGGCCGATGAGCTGGTTGACGTAGTTCGGGGTGATGGAGCGCAGGGCCTGCGGGAAGACGATCCTGCGGAACTGGTAGCCCTTCGGCAGGCCGAGCGCGGCGGCCGCCTCGTGCTGGCCCTGGTCGACGGAGAGGATGCCGCCGCGGACCACCTCGGCGGCGTAGGCCGCCTCGTTGAGGCTGAGGCCGATGACGGCGATGACCATGTCGGTGGCGAGCCGGGACTCGTCGAAGGAGAAGAAGGCGGGTCCGAAGGGGACGCCGACGCTCAACGTCTTGTACAGGGCGCTGAAGTTGTAGAGGAAGAGCAGGACGACGATCAGCGGGATGGAGCGCAGGGCCCAGACGTAGGTCCAGCTGACCGCGCGCAGCACCGGGCTCTTCGAGAGCCGGGCGAGGGCGAGCAGGATGCCGCCGAGGAGGCCCAACACCGCGCTGTAGGCGGTGACTTCGAGAGTGATCAGGAGTCCGTCGAGGACGGTCGGCCGCAGGAACCAGTAGCCGAAGCGGTCCCACTGGTAGAAGGGGTTGGTCGCCAGGCCGTGCACGAACTGGGCCGCGAGGACCAGGACGACGGCGGTGGCGATCCAGCGGCCGGGCCGGCGCAGCGGCAGAACCCGCTGTGCGGCGAGGGTTTGTGACGGTGCGTCGACGGGCGGCGGCGCCTCGGTGACGGACACGGTGGCGCCTGGGGGTTCACTCATGACGGGGCTCCGGCGGAGTTCGGTTTCCCCTGGGACACGGCGGGCACTGCGCACTACGGCGCTGGGACGCGACGCACGGACACCGGGGGCTGGGCGGTCGACGACACACCGCAGATGCGGTGTTCGTCAGGAACGCGGGGGCTGAGGAGAGACGTCAGCCCCGACAGCGGGCACGGCCCGGTGCGGTACACAGTGCGCTGCTCACACGGAGCAGGTCGACGGAGCGGTTGGCGACGAGCAGGTCACCGAACGGCGGCAGCGCGCAGCCCGGAGCGCGGCGGGAGGCCGTCCGGGTTGCTGCGCGCATCGTGGTCACCGTCACTGTTCTCGGGGGTCCAGGACCCTATTGATCGCAAAGTAAAGCCATATGTCCTGACGAGTGTCAACGCCGGTCCGGCAGTTGGACACCTACGAGGCCCGGGCCGCGTGTGCCGCCCAGTCCAGGATCTGTACGGCGGAGCCGGCGGCCTCCAGGCCCCGGCAGTGGGCGTGGTGGCGGCGGGCGATGCCGTCGAGGTCGAGGTGGGTGCCGAAGGCCGGGTGGGCGGCCAGGCGGCGGGCGTAGGCCCACAGGGTGGGGTGGTCGGCGATGCGCTGCACCGCGGCCGCGTCGAGGTGGTGGCGGTGCACGGTGTCGAGTTGGACGAGCGTGACCCACAACTCGACGTCGGCGGCGGTGATGTGATCCCGGATAAGATACTCGCGCCCGACCAGCCACCGCTCCAACGAGCCGAGGGAGTCGAGCAGTTGCTCCAGCGCGGCGGCGCGCTCGTCGGCATCCCCGCCCGCCGATCCGGCGCGCTGGGCGGCCTGTTCGATGCCGTCGGCGCACATCCGCTCGACCGCCTCGGTCTCCGACTCCGCGCCGCACGGGTACAGGGCGGGACGGCCGGCGCCGAAGTGCCGGGCGAGGTCGCGGGTGATGTCGGGGGCGTGGGTGCTGACGATCCGCCCCGACCAGTCGTCGCTGAGCACCGGGCCGAGGGCGGCGCCGGTGTAGCGGTGCGCGCTCGCCTCGTAGAGCGGACGCAGTGCGCAGTGGCCGCCGTCGGGACAGTCGGGGACCGGGTCCAGGAGGGTCACGGGACAGACGTCGTCGAGGGCGAGCAGACTGTGCACGACGGCGATGCGCAGTCCGTCGGCGCAGGCGAGGGCGAGATGGAGGTGGTAGCGGCGCGGCACGGCGTAGTGCCCGCTGCGCGCGTCCTGTCCGATGCGGCCCCGGAAGACCGGGGTGGGGTGGGTGACGGGGACATATGCGAGCGGTGTGACGGACATGGGTCTCCCCGGGGTGTCGGTGCGCAGACGTACGCGCGGCGGAAGCGTCGTCGGGGCCGGAGCAGGCCGGTGTCAGCCGAGGGGGCTGATGGCGCTGCACACACGCAGCAGGTCGATGTGGCGGCGGGAGGTCAGAAGAGGCGAACGCCGGGGCGTACGGCTCACGCGGCCGACGGCGGACTCAAGGCGCCTCATGTTTCCCTACCTGTTCACTAGGATTCCCTAGTGGAGTGTCGATCCGTGTAGAGCGCACGTCAAGAGGGTGTCCATCAGGCGAGCACAGGGCGGTTTCAGTGCTGTGGGCTGTCGCCGAACGCCGTGACCGTCAGGAAGCGGATCGGTAGTTCGACGAGGTTCTCGGGGCCGTGCGGGGCCTCGCCGTCGAACTGGAGGGCGTCGCCGGGGCGCAGGGTGTAGCTGGACTTGCCGTGGCCGTAGACCATCACGCCCTCCAGCATGTAGAGGAGTTCGGTGCCGGCGTGCTGGAAGAGCGGGAAGACCTCGCTCTGCTCGGTCAGTTCGACCAGCAGGGCGTCCATCCGCTTGTGGGCGCCCCGGAGCGAGCCGAGCTGCGCGTACTCGTGGCCGACCCTGGTCCCCCGCCGGACGATGCGGGCGCCGTGCCCGGCGGGGACGAAGACCGCCTCGCGTTCGTCGTCCAGGCCCCGGAAGAGGGCGGTGACCGGGACGTCGAGACCGCGCGCGAGGCGGGAGAGGGTGGTGAGGCTGCACGCCGTCTGGGCGTTCTCGATCTTCGACAGCATGGCTTTGGAGATGCCGACGCGCTGTGCCATGTCACCGACCGAGAGCCCGGCCGCCTGGCGGTACTCACGGGTCCTGACCGCGATGATCCGCTCGAGTGCCTTGTCGTCGGTCTCGTCGGTGGCTTCGACGGTCTCGTCGCCGGCTGCGGGGTGCTCGCTCACCGGCGCATCCTAGCCCGCGCGGTCCAGGCGGAAGCGCGGGTGGGGCTCGGCGCGGCCGGTGGCGAGGTCCGCCGCCATCGCGCCGATCCGCGGGGCGAACTTCGCGCCGTGCCCCGAGCAGGGGGAGACGATCACCAGCGGGCCGTGCCGGTCCAGGACGAAGTCCTCGTCGGGGGTGGTGGTGTAGAGGCAGGTCGCCTCGGCGTGCGGGGCCGGGTCGAGGCCCGGCAGCCGGTCGCGGACGAAGCCGCTCACCCGGGCGCGCGAGCCGGGGTCGGCCCGTCCGCTGCGGGTGTCCGGGGTGGCGGGGGTGCCCCGGTCGTGCTCGGCGACCTTGAGCGAAGGATACGGCCCGCCGTCGCCGCCGGACGGGAGGCCGTACAGATGCAGGTACCCGTCCCAGATGAGGGTGGGCCAGGCGACGGACGGGTCGCGCTGACGGTAGTGGAAGACCTGCTGCTGGGTGACGGTCAACGGCGTCAGGGGTACGGGCAGTTCGAGCTCCGGGAGCCAGGCTCCGGCGGCGATCACCGCGGTGTCGGCGAGGATCTCGCGGCCGTCGTCGGTGCGCAGCAGCACCTTGGCGTCGCCCCGCACCTCGACGCCGGTGACCCGGGTGCCGATGACGGCGTCCGCGCCGTGCTCGAGGGCCCGCCGTACGCAGGCCGCGACGGTCTCGTCGGCGTCGATGACCCCGGCGTCCGGGTGGTACAGCACCGGGCCGGTGATGCGGATGTACGGCCAGCGCTCGGCGGCCTCCGCCGCGCCGAGCAGTTCGTGCGGGACCCCGGCCGCGCCGAGGAGCGCGGCCAGTGCGTGCGGGTCGCGTTCCTCGCCCATGTCGAGGCCACCGGTCGTGCGCAGCAAGGGGGTTGAGGAGTCGTCCTCCAGTTCCCGCCACTGCTCGTGCGCCAGACCGGTCAGACGTACGTAGAAGGGGTCGGCGTACGCCCGGCGGAAGATGCGTGAGCTGCCGTGTGAACTGCCGTGCCGGTGGCCGATGTCGTACGCCTCGATCAGGGTGACCCCGTGGCCCCTCCTGGCGAGCTGCCAGGCGGTGGCCGCACCCATCAGTCCGGCACCGACGACGGCGATCACAGTCCCTCCCCGGGGATCCACTGGGTACCCGCGAGGGGGACGCGGGCCATGGCCGCGGACTCGATCGTCAGGGCGACGAGATCCTCGGGTTCGAGGTGGAGGAGGTGGGCCTTGCCGCAGGCGCGGGCCAGGGTCTGGGCCTCCATCGTCATCACCCGCAGGAAGTTGGCGACGCGCCGGCCGCCCTCGACGGGGTCGAGGCGCGCGGAGAGTTCGGCGTCCTGGGTGGAGATGCCGGCCGGGTCGCGGCCGTCCTGGTAGTCGTCGAAGTAGCCTGCGGCCGAGCCGAGTTGACGGTACTCGGCGTCGTACTTCGGGTGGTTGTCGCCGAGCGCGATCAGCGCGGCCGTGCCGATCGCCACCGCGTCCGCCCCGAGGGCGAGGGCCTTCGCCATGTCGGCGCCGGAGCGGATGCCGCCGGAGACGACCAGCTGGACCTCGCGGTGCACGCCCAACTCCTGGAGCGCGCGCACCGCTTGGGGCAGCGCGGCGAGGGTGGGGATGCCGACGTGCTCGATGAAGACGTCCTGGGTGGCGGCGGTGCCGCCCTGCATACCGTCCACCACCACGACGTCCGCACCCGCGTGCACGGCGAGCTTCACGTCGTAGTACGTCCGTGTCGCGCCGACCTTCACATAGACCGGCTTCTCCCAGTCGGTGATCTCGCGCAGTTCGAGGATCTTGATGGCGAGGTCGTCGGGGCCGGTCCAGTCGGGGTGGCGGCAGGCGCTGCGCTGGTCGATGCCGACGGGGAGGGTGCGCATGCCGGCGACCCGCTCGGTGATCTTCTGGCCGAGCAGCATGCCTCCGCCGCCGGGCTTGGCGCCCTGGCCGAGGACGACCTCGATGGCGTCGGCGGCGCGCAGGTCGTCGGGGTTCATGCCGTAGCGGGAGGGCAGGTACTGGTAGACGAGGTGCTTGGAGTGACCGCGCTCCTCGGGGGTCATGCCGCCGTCGCCGGTGGTGGTGGAGGTACCGACCTCGCTGGCGCCCCGGCCGAGGGCCTCCTTCGCCTGCGCGGAGAGGGCGCCGAAGCTCATGCCGGCGATGGTGACGGGGGTCGCGAGCCGCAGGGGGTTCTTGGCGTGCCGGGTGCCGAGGACCACGTCGGAGTCGCACCGCTCCCGGTAACCCTCCAGCGGATACCGGGACATGGAGGCGCCGAGCAGCAACAGGTCGTCGAAGTGCGGGAGTTTCCGCTTGGCGCCCCAGCCGCGGATGTCGTAGACACCGGTCTCGGCGGCGCGCTGGATGGCGTGGATGGTGGCGCGGTCGAAGGTGGCGGACTCGCGCAGGCCGTGGGATGCGGGTTCCAAGGTGCAACTCCTATGAACAGGGGACGAGATGTCGGCCTTTCAGGGGCGCGGGGAACTGCGCGACCAGCCGCAGCGGGCCCGCAGCCGAGAACGACCTCAATAGGCAGCCGAGTTGTCGATGTCGAAGTGGTACAGCTCGCGGGCCGATCCGTACCGGCGGAAGTCCCCCGGGTCCTCGTCCCGCTCCCCCGCCTTCAGCAACTCGGCGAGTTCCGCGAGGTGTTCGTCGCGCATCTCCTTCTCCACACAGTCCGCGCCGAGTGACTTCACCGTGCCGCGGACGTAGATGCGGGCCTCGTACAGCGAGTCGCCGAGCGCGTCGCCCGCGTCCCCGCACACCACGAGCCGCCCGGCCTGCCCCATGAACGCGCTCATGTGGCCGACATCGCCGCCGACGACGATGTCCGCGCCCTTCAGGGAGATCCCGCACCGCGCGGACGCGTCCCCGTCGATCACCAGCAGGCCCCCGTGCGCGGTGGCCCCGGCCGACTGGGAGGCGTTCCCCCGCACCCGTACCGTCCCCGACATCATGTTCTCGGCGACCCCGGTGCCCGCGTTGCCGTGCACGGTGACCGTGGCGTGCTGGTTCATGCCGGCGCAGTAGTAGCCGACGTGCCCCTCGACGTCGACGGTGAGGTTCTCCCGGATGCCGCAGGCGACGGCGTGCGCGCCCCGGGGGTTGAGCACGCGGTAGGCGGTGGCCTCCGGTGCGTGCAGGGCCCTGTTGAGCTCCCGCACCGGGCTCTCGGCAAGGTCGATCAGCGTCGCCACACGTACACCTCTTCCGGCTCGGGTTCGAAGATGCGGGCGTGCTCGATGCCCGGCAGGACGTCCAGCGCCCGGTACTCGGAGGCCATGGCCACCCACGCGTCGGTCTCGGCGACGAGCGCCGGCTTGCACGCGATGGCGTCCCGGACGACCGCGAAGGAGTCCCCGGTGGACACCAGCAGCGTGTAGAAGCCGTCGAACCGCTCGCACAGCAGCTTCAGCGCCTTCTCCAGCTCGGCGCCCTGCGCCAGTTGGTGCGCGACGAAGCGGGCCCCGACCTCGGAGTCGTTCTCGCTGTCGAACTCCACGCCCTGCGCCCGCAGTTCACGGCGGATCGTGGCGTGGTTGGCGAACGAGCCGTTGTGCACCAGGCATTGGCCCGGGCCGACGGAGAAGGGGTGGGCGCCCTCGGGGGTGACGGCCGACTCGGTGGCCATCCGGGTGTGGCCGACTCCCTGCCAGCCGGTCACGTCGGCGAGCCCGAACGAGGAGGCCAACTCCGCGGGATTTCCCGTCCCCTTGAGGACGGCGAAGCCCTCACCGGAGCCGATGACAGTGGCTCCCGGGAGCGTGGCCTTCAGCGCATCGATGGACGCGTGCACCACGGTCGTGGCGTCTGCCTCGTAGGCCGTCACGCCGGGCAGCGCCTCGGCGACCTCCGCGACAGATGTGCCCAGCAGCGACACGACGGTCCGGCCGGGCGGGGAGAGCCGGGGGTCGCCGTAGACCGCGACCCCCGCGGAGTCGGGGCCGCGTTCGACGACCTGTCCCAGCATCGCGGCGAGCAGTTCGCCCAGCCGCGGTTCCAGCGAGGGCTCCCGCAGATGGAGCCCGACGATTCCGCACATTCCAAGTCCCTTCAGAAGGCGGTCAGATAGCGGTCCAGCTCCCATGCGCCGACCGTGGAGTGCCAGTCGAAGAACTCCTCGCGCTTGAGGTCGGCGAAGTACCGGCTCACCCCGGGCCCGACCGCGTCCAGCGTTCCGCTGATCACCTCGTCGGCCTGGAGGGCCTCCACGGCGTGCAGCAGGGTGGGCGGGAGTTCGGGTCCCTTCCCGGCCGCGCCGGGCTCGCCCGGGTCGAG
The DNA here is from genome assembly GCF_040643855.1 of Streptomyces sp. NPDC047072. Taxonomy (NCBI): domain Bacteria; kingdom Bacillati; phylum Actinomycetota; class Actinomycetes; order Kitasatosporales; family Streptomycetaceae; genus Streptomyces; species Streptomyces sp. NPDC047072. The sequence goes on from NZ_JBEYVC010000011.1 coordinate 18,603, forward strand.
GCCGCGTTCGATGCCGTCGAGCCCGGCGGCGAGCGCGGCCGCTGCGGCGAGGTAGGGGTTGGCCGCGCCGTCACCGCCGCGCAGTTCGATGCGGTTGCCGTCGGGGACGCGCACGAAGTGGGTGCGGTCGTTGCCGCCGTAACTCGCCACGCGTGGCGACCAGGTGGCACCCGAGCGGGTGGAGACGGCTCCGGTGCGCTTGTACGAGTTGACGGTGGGCGCGATGACGGCCTGGAGCGCCCGCGCGTGCTCGACGATCCCGGCGACGAAGGAGTAGGCGAGCGGGGAGAGCCCGAGGCCGCGCGCGTCCGAGGCCGCGGGGAAGGCGGGCTCGCTCCCCCGCCACAGCGACATGTGCAGATGCATGCCGGTGCCGGTGCGGTCGGTGAACGGCTTCGGCATGAACGTCGCGGTCATCCCGCGCTGTTCGGCCAGGACCGACACCAAGTAGCGCATGGTGATGACCCGGTCGGCAGTGGTGAGGGCGTCGGCGTGCTTGAAGTTCTGCTCGAACTGGCCGTTGCCGTCCTCGTGGTCGTTGGCGTAGTTGCCCCAGCCGAGGGCGTTCATCGCGCTGGAGACGGCGGTGAGGTGGTCGTACATCCGGGTCAACCCGCGGGCGTCGTAACAGGGTTGGGACGCGGTGTCCCTGGTGTCGGCGACACTGAGCACGCCGTGCTCGTCCCGGTTGACCAGGAAGTACTCGACCTCCGCGCCGACGGCCAGGGAGAGCCCCCGCGCCTCGGCCCGCTCCAGCAGCGAACGCAGGATGACGCGCGGGGCGTAGGGCCAGGGCTTCCCCTCGACGTACGGGTCGCAGTGGACGAGCGCGAGGCCGGGCTTCACGAACGGGACCGGGGTGTACGAGGAGACGTCGGGCCGGGCGATGACGTCCGGGTCGCTGGGCAGCTGGCCGAGCGCACCGGCGGCGTACCCGGCGAAGCCGACGCCCTCGTCCCGCAGTTCCTCGATCGCCTGGGCCGGGACGAGCTTGGCGCACGGCTTGCCGGTCAGGTCGACGAAGACGGCGAGCACGAACTCGACGCCGTCGTCCCTGACCAGCTGGGCCAGGTCGGTCGTCATGGGGGCCTCCCGAGCGATGTCCACTGACATGAATCACTGTTGCACACCAGTAGACAGGCGGTTCATTACGGCGGGATTTCCGCGTGGGAAGCTCTCGGTAAGCGGGAGGGCCGGTCGCCGTCCCGGGGAGAGGGGACAGCGACCAGGCCCTGGCATGGAGGTCGTGATGCTCCGTCAGGAGACTTCGGCAGAAGCCTTGTCGGCCGACGGCGTCGAGTCCTCGCCGCCGCCGGAGATCCACAGCGGCTTGAGACGGTAGGTCAGCAGGTACAGGACCGCTCCCGCGCCAGCCGCGACGAACATGCTCAGGTCGCCGGCGCCGGGGAAGGCCTTGGAGAAGGGCCCGGTGTAGAAGCTGGACTGCCAGAACGGCACCGAGGCGGCGACTCCGCCGGCCCAGGCGACGAAGCCCCAGTCCAGGACGCGGCGGCGGTCGTACAGCTCGGCGACGCGGGAGGGGTCGGAGCGCCCGCCCAGATAGAAGTCCAGCAGCAGCACCGCGGCGAAGGGGGCGATGAAGTAGGCGGTCAGGTTCAGGAAGACCTTGAACTTGTCCTCCGTGCCGTTCGCGCCCCACAGGCTGATCACGTAGGCGAGCAGACAGATCACCGTGACCGCCTGCGAGCGACTGACCGGCACCTTCAGCGTCTGCACCGAGATCGCGCCGCCGTAGACGTTGAGGAAGTTCTGCGCCAGCGCGGAGAGCCCGACGGCCAGCAGCGCCGGGATCGCGAACGGGCCCGCCAGTTCATGCAGCGCGGTGATGGAGTCGGAGCTGCTCGCGGAGCCGCCGACGACCACGCCCAGGATGCCCAGCCAGCAGATGGTGACGAAGTTGCCCAGCCCGGTGTACCAGGCGGTGCGCGAGACGACCTCGGGGGTGTCGGGCAGATAGCGGGAGTAGTCGGAGGCGAAGGGGGCCCAGGCGACCAGGAAGGACAGGAACCAGCCGCCGAAGGTCACCCAGCCGCCCGTCGAGCCGATGTAGCCGTCCGCGTGCGCGTTGGCATGGAAGAAGCTGCCGCCGCGGACCACGGCCACCACGGTGATCATCAGGAACAGGGGGGTGAGGACGTAGGTCAGCACCTTCTGCAGGTAGTTGATCATGTTGTAGCCGTAGATCGCCACGACCAGCTGGATGGCGGTGAGCACGCCGGCGCACAGCCAGTACGGCAGATGCGTCAGCTCCGCGAACGCCTTGCCGCCCAGGATCACCGTGACCGCCGCCCAGCCGATCCCGGCGAAGACGTTGATGTAGGCGACGGGAAGGAAGTTGCCGAAGAAGCCGAGCGGGCCGCGGGCCTGGATCTGCTGCGGCACCCCCAGCCGCACGCCCATCCGCGACATGACCGCCATCAGCAGCGACCCCAGCGCGGCGCCCACCACGATCGCCACCGTCGCCGCGCCGAAGCTCAGCCCGAACCAGGCCGCGGAGAAGCCCAGCAGGATGATCGGGAAGTTCAGGCCAGCCGCGAACCACACGAAGAACTGCGAACTCGGCTTGCCGTGCCGCTCGTTGTCGGGGATGTGGTCGACGCCGAACGGCTCGACCTTCGTGACCGCGCTGCCGTACACCGGCGCCGGTGTTCCTTCTGCCATGCCGTGCTCCTGAGGTGATGGCGGTCGCATCGCCGACCTGTTGTATGGCAGAGGACGGTAGGGAGGCCGTACCACCCTGTCAACACCCCTGCCGCAAATCGCCAGGCATCGCCGATGGGCGCGGTAAATACACAGGTCATGATTGTTGCCGCTAAGTAAAGTCTTGACGGGTCGGATCGACCCTCCTAGCCTCACTTGCATGGCAGAGCCGCTCGCTCCTCTCGGCCCGGTTGACCGGGTCCATCGGCCCGCACTACGTTCACGTGCCATGCAACAGCCCAGGGCGCGGAAGCCGCTCCAGCAGACGAGCATGCAGGCGCGGGTCGCCGAAGAGCTGCGGCAGATGATCATCACCGGTGAACTGCCGCCCCGGTCGAGCCTCTCCGAGATGGCCTTGTCGGAGACCTTCGGCGTCAGCCGTACGCCGATCCGCGAGGCGCTCAAGCAGTTGCAGATCGAGGGGCTGGTGGAGGTGCGGCCGCGGGTCGGCACGTTCGTCGCGGTGCCCTCGCGGCGGGAGATCACCGAGCTGTTCCAGATGAAGGAGCTGCTGGAGGGCGCGGCGGCCCGGCTGCTGGCGTTCCGCGGCAACGTGCCCGAGCTGGGCCGGCTGGAGGAGAACATGCGCGCGGCCGACGAGGCCGTGCGGGCGGGGGACGCCGAGGAGTACGCGCGGCTGGTGCACGACTTCCACGACCTGATCGTCGTAGGAGCCGACAACACCAAGCTGGAGGCGCACTACCGCACCCTCATGAACCAGCTGGCCTACGCCCGTCTGGTGCGCACCTCGCTCGCCCAGCCGGGCCGGCTGAGCGAGTCCGACCACGAGCACCACCGGGTCCTCGACCTGATCGCCGCCAAGGACGGCGACGGCGCCGAGCGGGTGATGCGCGAGCACGTCCGGCGCAGCCACCAGGCACTGATGGCGGGGATGGACGAGCGGCGGCGGCAGGAGCGGGACCTGTCGGAGGGGTGAGCCCCCGCGGACGGTCGTCGGCGGGGGCCCGGTGCTCTCAGTGCAGGTCGGCGGCGGCCGGGGTGCCGGTCACCGAACGGTCAGTCACCGCCCTGTCGGTCATCGCACTGTCGATCATCGCACTGTCGGTCATCGCGCTGTCGTCCAGGAACCCGCCCGACTGGTGCTGCCACAGCTTCGCGTAGGCGCCCTCCGACGCGAGCAGCTCCTGGTGGGTGCCCTGTTCGACGATCCGTCCGCGGTCGAGGACCACGAGCCGGTCCATGCCCGCGACCGTGCTCAGCCGGTGGGCCACCACCAGCGCGGTCCGCCCCTCCATGAGCCGCCACAGCGCCTCCTGGACGAGGAGTTCGCTCTCGGAGTCGAGCGCGCTGGTCGCCTCGTCGAGCAGCAGGATCGGCGCGTCCCGCAGGATCGCCCGGGCGAGGGCGACCCGTTGCCGCTGGCCGCCGGAGAGCTTGATGCCGCGCTCGCCGACCATGGTCTCGAAGCCGTCCGGCAGCGCGTCGGCGAACTCCGTGACATGGGCCGCCTCGGCGGCTCGGCGGATCTCGGCGTCGGTGGCGTCCGGGCGGGCGAAGGCGATGTTGTCCCGCAGGGTGCGGTGGAACATCGCCGGGTCCTGGGGGACGTAGGCGATCAGACCGCGCAGGTCGGCCTGGCGGATCCGGCTGATGTCCTGGCCGCCGACGAGGATGCGGCCCCCGTCGATGTCCGTCATCCGCAGCAGCAGCCGGGTCAGCGTGGTCTTGCCGCCGCCGGAGCGGCCCACGAGACCGATCTTCGTCCCGCCGGGCACGTCCAGGTCGAGCCCCTGGAAGAGCGGCTCCGCTCCCCCGTGGGCGAAGGTCACCCCCTCGAAGCGGACGTCCGCGCGCCCCGGGCGCACCGGCTCGGGGGCGACCGGGTCGAGCACGGTCGGGGAGTCGAGCAGCAGCTCCGTGAACTGCGCGGCCTCCGTCATCGAGCTCTCCAGGCGACGGTAGATCTGGTTGAACTCGAACATGATCTTCGTCGCGTTGGTGTAGTAGGTGAAGGCGACCACGACCGCCTCCACTCCGTGCTCGCCGCCGCCGATCGCGACCGCGAGCAGCAGGCCGAGGACGTTGGTGAGGACGGACATCGGCGCGACGAGGGTGTCGATGCGCAGGTTGCCGTAGTCCCACGACCGCAGCATGAGCCGGCGCGACTGGGCGACGCGGCTGCGGTGCTCGGCGGCCTCCAGGCGTTCGGCGGCGAACGCCCGGACGGTGTCCATGTTCATCAGGCTGTCGGCGACGTGCCCCGACACCCGGGCGATCGCCTCCTCGCGTTGGGTGACGAGTGCCTGGCGGCGCCGGATGAGCGGTGCGACGCACACGGCCGTGACGGCGATCATCGCCAACAGGCCGACGACGAGCAGCGGTTGGTACTGCCACAGCACCACCGAGCCGAAGAGCAGCGGGACGAGGCTGCCCACCACGTTGAAGGTGAGGGTGTCGACGAACTCCTCGAAGCGGGAGGCGAAGCTGAGCACCCGCTTGGTGAGGGAGCCGGCGAAGTTGTCGTGGAAGAACGAGGCGTCCTTGGCGAAGAGTTCGTCCATGCCGATGACGTAGAGGTGCTCGACACCGAGGGCGTCGAGGCGGTTCAGACAGTGCAGGCCGAGGCGCCAGAACGCCTCCGCCAGCAGCAGGACGCCGGCGAAGCCGAGGACGTAGGGCAGGGCGGCGCCGACACCGGTGCCGGTGTCGCCGGCGATACGGCCGACGAGTTTCGCGACGACGAGCGGCGCGATGTAGCTGATACCGATGTTGCCGAGGGCGGGCAGCAGCATGCCGGGCAGCGCCAGCAGCTTGAGCCGCGCCAACTCCCGGCCGTAGTGACGAAGGGCGAGGAGCACGGGGCCCCTGCGCGGGGGAACCTCGCGCGATTCAGGTAATTCCATCCCGATCCCGTGTGGTCAGAAGGCCGCCCGGCACATACGGGCAGGCCAGGGAAAGGGAGTGTCCCGCGGCGGCGGGGACGGGGTCCACGTGTTTTTCGCGTCGACGCACTTCCCTCAGACCTTACTTCACCCCTTGACGTAAGTGGTCCATACCTTTAGGTTCACGGGTCAGCCAGACACCTCACCCCCCACGAAGGGTTCTGCGCATGCACGGTTTCAGGCGCCTCCGCAGATCCGGCGCCGCCGCGTTCGTCACCGCGGCCGCCGCATCCCTCCTGACCTTCACACCCCCGTCCGCCGAAGCGGCCGTCGATCTGCCCACCGGCTTTTCGAGTGTCATGAACGCGGCAAGCGGGCGGTGTCTGGACGCCCGGTCGGCCGCCACCGCCAACGGCACCGTGGTGCAGCAGTACACGTGCAATGGCACCACCGCCCAGCAGTGGAGTTTCACCCCCACGAGTGACGGCTACGTCCGCATCGGCAACCGCAACGACAGCGGCCAGGTCGTGGACGTGGCCGACCTCTCCACCGCCGACAGCGCGCCCGTCCATCTGTGGGCCTACGGCGGCGGCGCCAACCAGCAGTGGCTGCCCGTCGACGAGGGCGGCGGCGCGTACCACTTCGTCAACCGGGGCAGCGGCAAGTGCCTGGACGACCCGGGCGCCTCGACCGCCGACAGCGTGCAGTTCGTGCAGTACACGTGCAATGGCACCGCGGCCCAGCGCTTCCAGGTGGTCCCGGTGTCGCAGTCGGCCACGAACCCGGACCTCGGCCCGAACGTCGTCGTCTTCGATCCGTCGATGTCGTCCTCGACGATCCAGTCGCGGCTGAACTCGATCTTCCAGCAGCAGGAGACCAATCAGTTCGGCGCCCAGCGCTACGCCGTCCTGTTCAAGCCGGGCTCCTACACCGCGGACGCCAACGTCGGGTTCTACACCCAGGTCGCGGGGCTCGGGCTGACGCCGGACGCGGTCACGGTCAACGGCGCGGTGCACGCGGAGGCCGACTGGTTCCAGGGCAACGCGACGCAGAACTTCTGGCGCGGTGCCGAGAACCTGTCCGTCAACCCTACGGGCGGCGGCGACCGTTGGGCGGTCTCGCAGGCGGCCGCCTACCGCCGGATGCATCTGCGCGGCAACCTCGCGCTGGACGACAACGGCTGGTCCAGCGGCGGCCTGCTCGCCGACACGAAGATCGACGGACAGGTCAACTCCGGTTCGCAGCAACAGTGGTTGACCCGCAACTCCCAGCTCGGCGGCTGGACCGGCTCGAACTGGAACATGGTCTTCGTCGGCAGCCAGGGCGTGCCGGGCACCAGCTTCCCGAACCCGCCGTACACCACGGTCGCGCAGTCCCCGGTGAGCCGGGAGAAGCCGTTCCTGTACGTCGACGGGGACGGCTCCTACAAGGTGTTCGTGCCGTCGGTGCGGTCCAACTCGACCGGCACCAGTTGGGTCGGCGGTTCGCCAGCCGGCTCTTCGTTGTCCCTGGACACCTTCTACGTCGTGAAGCCGGGCGCGTCCGCCGCGGACATCAACGCGGCGCTGGCCGCCGGCAAGAACCTGCTGGTCACTCCGGGCGTATACCACCTCAGCCAGACGCTCCAGGTGAACCGGGCCGACACCGTCGTGCTCGGGCTGGGCCTCGCCACGTTCGTGCCGGACAACGGCGTCACCGCGATGAAGGTGGCCGACGTCGACGGGGTGAAGGTCGCGGGCGTCCTCTTCGACGCGGGCACCACCAACTCGCCCACCCTGATGGAAGTCGGGCCCCCAGGGTCCTCCGTGTCCCACTCCGCGAACCCGACCTCCCTGCACGACGTGTACTTCCGCGTCGGCGGAGCGGGTGTCGGCAAGGCGACCACGAGCCTTGTCATCAACAGCGACAACGTGATCGGCGACCACATGTGGATCTGGCGGGCCGACCACGGCAGCGGCGTCGGCTGGGCCACCAACACCGCGGACACCGGGCTGGTCGTCAACGGGGACAATGTCACCGCGTACGGCCTGTTCGTCGAGCACTACCAGAAGTACCAGACCGTCTGGAACGGCAACGGCGGGCGCACGTACTTCTACCAGAACGAGATGCCGTACGACCCGCCCAACCAGGCGGCCTGGACGAACGGTTCGACGCAGGGGTACGCCGCCTACAAGGTCGCCGACTCGGTCACCAGCCACCAGGCCTACGGGCTCGGCAGCTACTGCTACTTCAACGTGAACCCGGGTGTCGCCGCCGAGCGGGCCATCGAGGCGCCGAACACGTCGGGCGTGCGCTTCCAGAGCATGGTGACCGTGTCGCTCGGCGGTACCGGCACCATCCGGCACGTCGTCAACGGCACGGGCGGTCCGTCCAACTCCTCGACCAACGTGGCGAATCTGACCAGCTACCCGTAAGGCTCCGCGTCCCGGCCGCCCTCGCGGGAGGGGGCGGCCGCCTCCCCCTTCTCCCCGAAGGAGCGTGCTCACCCATGTCCACATCCCTGTCCCCGTCCCTTCACAGAGGCCGGTTCGCGGTCCTCGCCCTGCTCTTCGCCGTCCTCGCCGCGCTGGTCACCGCGGCCCCCGCCGCCCGGGCGGCCGACGGCACGATCACCGGTCTCGCCGGCAAGTGCGTCGACGTGGCGGGCGCGAGCAGCGCCAACGGCACCGCCGTACAGCTCTACGACTGCAATGGCACCGGCGCGCAGATCTGGTCCAACCCCGGTGACGGCACCCTGCGGGCGCTCGGCAAGTGTCTGGACGTCGTCGACCGCAGTACCGCCGACGGCGCGGCCGTCCAGCTGTGGGACTGCTCGGGCGGCGCCAATCAGCAGTGGGTGGTGTCCGGCGCGCGGGACATCGTGAACCCGGCGGCGAACAAGTGCCTGGACGTCCGGGACAACAACAGCGCCAACGGCACCCGCCTCCAGATCTGGACCTGCGCCGGTACGGCCAACCAGAAGTGGAACGCGCCCGCGAGCGGCGGTGGGAGCACGCCGTCCGGATTCGTCGTCAGCGAGGCGCAGTTCAACCAGATGTTCCCGAGCCGGAACTCCTTCTACACGTATAGCGGTCTGGTGGCCGCGCTGAGCGCCTACCCCGGCTTCGCCACCACCGGCAGCGACACGGTGAAGAAGCAGGAGGCGGCCGCCTTCCTCGCCAACGTCCACCACGAGACCGGCGGGCTGGTGTACATCGTCGAGCAGAACACCGCCAACTACCCGACCTACTGCGACTGGAACCAGCCGTACGGCTGCCCGGCCGGTCAGTCGGCGTACTACGGCCGTGGCCCGATCCAGCTGTCGTGGAACTTCAACTACAAGGCGGCGGGCGACGCGTTGGGGCTCGATCTGCTGGGCAACCCCTGGCTGGTGCAGAACGACTCGGCCGTGGCCTGGAAGACCGGCCTCTGGTACTGGAACACCCAGTCCGGTCCCGGCACGATGACCCCGCACAACGCGATGGTCGACCAGGCCGGGTTCGGGCAGACGATCCGCTCCATCAACGGCTCCCTGGAGTGCGACGGCCGCAACCCAGCGCAGGTGCAGAGCCGCGTCGACGCCTACAACCGGTTCACGTCGATCCTCGGGGTCGGCCCCGGCGGCAACCTCTACTGCTGAACGGGGAGACACCGTGCGCAAGCCGCCCGGGATCCCCTTCGGCCCGTACACCTGAGGCCTGCTCGCGCGTGGCGGCCGGCCGTCGCGGGCCGACGTACCGTGGACGCCCCCGGGTTCGGAGTGAACCCGGGGGCGCGCGCCGTACGACCACGTGCCGACGGCTGACCACCGGGAGAAACCCATGGACGACGGGGACGGCAAGGGCTCCCTCGACGAGGCGACGAGGATGTTCATGGCGGCCCGCCCCCGGCTCTTCGGCATCGCCTACCGCGTGCTCGGCAGTGCGCTGGAGGCCGAGGACATCGTCCAGGAGGCGTGGCTGCGGTGGCAGCACGCCGACCGCGGCGCCGTCCGCGAACCGGTGGCGTTCCTGGCCACGGTCACCACTCGGCTGGCGATCAACCTCGCCGGGTCCGCCCGGGTGCGGCGCGAGACGTACACCGGCCCCTGGCTCCCCGAACCCGTCGACACGAGCGCCGATCCGCAGCTGGGCGCGGAGCGGGCCGAGGCGCTCGATCTGGCGGTGCTCTTCCTGCTGGAGAAGCTGAACCCGGTGGAGCGGGCCGCCTATGTGCTGCGGGAGGCCTTCGACTACCCGTACCCGCAGATCGCGGAGATGCTGGAGATCGGCGAGGCCAACACACGCCAGCTGGTCAGCCGCGCCCGCAGGCACCTCGCGTCCGACCGGCGGCGGCCCGTGGACGCCGGTGCGCAGCGCCGGCTGACGGAGGTCTTCCTGACCGCGGCGCGGAGCGGTGACCTGTCCGCGCTGGAGGGCCTGCTGACCGAGGACGTGGTCAGCTACACCGACGGCGGCGGGATCCGCGGGGCGTCGAGGATCCCGGTCGTGGGGCGGCCGCACGTCTCCCGGTACCTCGCCGCGTTCGCGCCGCGTTTCTGGCCGGACAAGGACATCCGCTGGGTGGAGGCCAACGGCAGGCCCGCCGCCCTCGTCCTGGCCGGTGGGACCGCGGTGGCACTGCTGTCCGTCGATGCCTCGGAGCGGGGTGTCGAACGCCTCCTGTGGGTGATGAACCCGGAGAAGCTCAACCCTTACGTGGCATCCCTGACCAGCTGAAACACCCGCTGCCACGATCCAGGGGGAATTTCTCGGACAGACCTGTCACAACCGGAGTCACTGCCCGGTCTCTTCTGATGCACCCCGAAAATCTCCGAGAGGAACGCGTCATGAAGGTCGTAGTGATCGGTGGAACCGGGCTCATCGGTTCGAAGGTGGTCGCCGGACTCGGTGAGCACGGTCACGAGGCGGTCGCCGCCGCGCCCGGCACCGGCGTCGACACGCTGACGGGCGAGGGGCTCGCCGAGGTCCTGGAGGGCGCCTCGGTCGTGGTCGACGTGTCCAACTCGCCCTCGTTCGCGGACGACGACGTCCTGCACTTCTTCAGCACCTCCACGGCGAACCTGCTGAAGGCGGAGGCCGAGGCCGGTGTGGCGCATCACGTGGCACTGTCCGTGGTCGGCACCGACCGCCTCCAGGAGAGCGGGTACTTCCGCGCCAAGCAGGTCCAGGAGGAGCAGATCAGGGCGGCCGGGACGCCGTACTCCATCGTCCACGCCACGCAGTTCTTCGAGTTCGCGAAGGGGCTCGCCGACGGGATGACCGACGGCGACACCGTACGGCTGCCCGACGCCCGGATCCAGCCCATGGTCTCCGACGACGTGGCCGCGGCCGTCGCCCGCACGGCGGTCGGCGACCCGGTGAACGGCGTCGTGGAGGTCGGCGGCCCCGAGGTCTTCCGGCTGGAGGAGTTCATCCGCATGGGACTCACCGCCCTGAACGACCCGCGCACAATCGTGACGGATCCTCAGGCGACCTACTGGGGCGCGGAGTTGGCGGACGACACCCTCCTGCCCGGCCCTGACGCCGACCGCGCCGGGACGAGGTTCGCCGACTGGCTGGCACGGCAGAAGTAGTCCTCTGGTCGGCTCAGCCGATAATGGCTGGCCCACGTCCCGTCCCGTGCCTCACGATTCTCGGCGTGACCGACACGGATCCCACCGAAGAAGAGGCGCCGGACGGGCTGCTGGGCTGGTGCCTGGTGGCCAACGTGGCCCAGGAGACCGCGAGCGGCGAGGGCGGCCTCGACATCCGGCGCGGCACCAAGCACTTCTCCGCGGGAACCCTGCTGTGGATCCCGCCGGTGCGCTGGGACCCCGGCCACGGTCGCTGGCGCGCGGTGGGGCGGCACCGGGGCGACGGCCGCCGGTACGTCAACATGGTCGTACGCGCGGACCACCTGGAGAACTTCCGGGTCAAGGGGGTCTACAGCGAAGGCCTGGTCCGCGGCCTCAACGGCTACCGCCACGACCCGGCCGCCCCGCGGACCCTGCAGAACCCCTGGACCCGTGAGCGGGCCCAGAGCTGGGCGGACGCCCGCAACGACCTCCGGGAGCCCGTCTTCGTCGACGACCGCCCCTACGCCCTTCCGCGGGTCTCCGTCCCCAACCCGCCGCCCGCGGAGATCCAGGTCGACGGAGAGACCCTGCACCTCGCCCACTACGGCCCCAGGGGCGCCCGCTACAGCCGTACGCCGCCGCCCGTGGAGTGGACTCCCGAACCCTGAGCGGTACGCCCGTGGCGTCCCCTGTCCGTCACTCGTACCGGTACTTCAGCGAGTCCGCCTCCACCTGCTCGATGTCGGCGATCGTCAGCCCCGGCATCCGCAGCTGGGCCAGCGTGACCTCGGCCGAGGTCGGCTGGGCGTCCGCCGGCAGCCACTGCTCCGGCTTCCACGCCCCACTGCGCAGCAGGGACTTGGGGCAGTGCGGGTAGACCTCCTCGATCCCCACCACCAGTGCGCTGGCCGGCGGCTTGCCCACGGCCGTCAGCTGCGAGAGCAGCTCCGGGCGGGTGGAGACGCAGGCGCGTCCGTTCACCCTGAGCGTGGTGGTACGCCCAGGAATGACGAACAGCAGTCCGGCCCGTCCGGTGGCGATCACGTTCTGCAGGGTGTCCAGCCGCTTGTTGCCGGTCGCGTCCGGTATCGCCACCGTCCGCGAGTCCAGGACCGCGACGAACCCGGCGGGCCCGCCGCGCGGCGAGACGTCGCAGTTGCCCTCGGCGTCCGTGCTGGCGACCATCACCAACGCGGAGCATCCGATCAACTTCCGGGTCTGCTCGGTGAGTTCGGTCATCTGCTTGCGCACGGCCGCGTCGCCCGGGAGTTCGTAGACCTGGCGCAGCGTCTCCTGATCGGACACGGCGTCGAGGTGGAGCAGGTCGAAGGCGCTGCCGGCGAGGGATGTCGTCATGCCCCAGACACTAGTGAACATGACCGAGGGGCCGCTTCAGATCTTGTCTGAAACGGCCCCTCGACCTGCGACTTCGTAAAGTCGGGACGACAGGATTTGAACCTGCGACCCCTTGACCCCCAGTCAAGTGCGCTACCAAGCTGCGCCACGTCCCGGCCGTGCATCCCACGGGTTTTCCGTGTGATCACGCAGGTAAACCCTACCTCACGCGCACGGCCGGCCGGACAGTGCCGGTGTCAGCTCCGGGTGCCGGAGGCTACGGGCGCCGCGGCCGACGCGGACGACCTGAGCGAGGGGCGCCCTGAACGTCGTACCGGAACCAGCAGGGCCGCCAGCGCCGCCGCCAGGCACAGTACCGCCAGCAGCGTGAAGCCGTGGGTGTAGCCGGACTCGTACGGCAGGCCCGAGGGCTGGAGGGTGCCGGTGACCAGGACGCTGGTGACCGCCGCGCCGACGGAGCCGCCGATGGTGCGGATGTTGGCGTTCATGCCGGTCGCCGCTCCGGTCTGGTCGGCCGGGACGCTGCCGACGATCAGGTTGGCCATGGAGGCGAAGGCGAGTCCGATGCCGAGGCCGAACAGGCCCGCGACGACGGCGATCTGCCACTGCTCGTCGTGCCAGGCGGCGAGGATCCCGCAGGCCAGCGCGCCCAGCGCGGCGCCCGTCATCAGGAGCGGCTTCGCACCGACCACCGGCTCCAGCCGTCCGCTGAGGACACCGGAGAAGAACATCGCCACCAGCATCGGCAGCATGAGCAGCCCGGCCGCGGTGACGCTCGCGCCGAAGCCGTATCCGGCCGCCGTCGGCGTCTGGACGAAGCCCGGCAGGAAGGACCAGAGCGCGTACATGCCGGCACCGAAGAGCAGCGCCACGGCGTTGGTGGTCCACACCGCCGGCAGCCGCATGACCTTCAGGTCGATGAGCGGAGTGCGCGAGCGGGCCTCGGAGTACAGCCAGGCCGCGAAGAGGACGACGGCCGCGGCGAACAGACCGAGCACCCGGACCGAACCCCAGCCCCACTTGCCCGCCTGGCTGAGCGGCAGCAGCAGCGCCACCAGCCACGCCGACAGCAGGGCGGCACCGAGCCAGTTGACGTTCCCGGCCGCCCGGCGGGGCGACTCGGGCACATACCGTACGGCGATCAGCGTGGCCGCGACGACGATGGCGACCGGGATCCAGAACAGCCAGCGGTAGTCGAGCGCGCTCACGATGGGACCGGCGGCGACCATGCCGACGCCACCGCCCGCGGCGATCACGGCGGACAGGTTGCTGATGGAGCCGCTCACCTCGGACGGGGCGAACTCGTCCCGGATGATGCCGAAGGAGAGCGGGAACAGGGCGCCGCCGACGCCCTGGATCACCCGGGCGACGACCAGGACGCCGATCGAGGGCGCGAGGGCGGCGAGCAGACAGCCGACGGCCACGGTCGCGAGGACGGCGACCAGGGTGCGCTTCTTGCCGACCAGGTCGCCGACCCGGCCGAGGATCGGGGTGAAGATCGAGGCGGACAGGAGGTACGCCGTCATCACCCAGGTCGCGGTGGACTGCGAGGTGTGCAGCGCGTGCTGGACGGTCGGCAGGGCCGGCGCGATCAGCGACTGGAGCATGGAGAACACGCCCGCACCGGTCGCGAGGACCGCGAAGGTGAGGCGGGTGGACTTGCGGGGCATGGAGAGCCTCTCCGAGCACAGGGGTGCGGCCGGAGCCTCGTGGGGCGGTCGCGGAAAGGACGGTGGGAGCACCTCGACTGCTAAAGTGGAGGTACGCCTCCACTCTAGCGGAGGCACCCCTCCGCTTCAACCCGTACCGGAGGTGGACCTCCGTTTCAGGCCCGGGAGGCGTCCGTGACCGCCCAGTCGTTCCCCGTCAGCGAGATCGTCGCGGCGCGCCGGCCGCACCGGAAGGACGCCGCCCGCAACTACGACGCGCTGCTCGCGGCCGCCCGCGAGGCGTTCGCGGAGCACGGCGCGGAGGCCTCCCTGGAGGACATCGCGCGCCGCGCGGGCGTGGGCATCGGCACGCTGTACCGCAACTTCCCGACCCGCCGCCATCTCTTCGAGGCCGTCTACGCGGACGAGGTGAACACGCTGTGCCAGGTGGCCGAGGAGGTCGCGGACCGGGAGCCGTGGGAGGCGCTGACGGCCTGGCTGGACCGGTTCGCCGGGTACATGGTCACCAAGCGCGCGGTCCGCGAGGCCCTCAACGACGAGTCGGAGATCTTCGCGGCCTGCCGGGACTCGATGTACGCGGCGGGCGGACCGCTGCTCGCCCGCGCCCAGGCGGCCGGTGAGGCGCGCACCGACATGGACTTCACCGATCTGCTGCGGATGGTCGCGGGGATCATGGCGACGGCGTTCGACGACGACGGCCAGCGAGAGCGAGTGCTGGGCATCGCCCTGGACGGGGTGCGCACCGCCCGCTGATCCAGTCTGGCTTTCTCTTGCCTGACTCAAGTAAGTTCGGCCGTATGCCCCTCCTGGCCCGGCCGTCGGTGGCCACCTTCGTCGCCAAGTCGATGCAGCGCATGACCGCCCTCGCGGACGGCCGCTCCGGCGGCCGCGGCTCCGCGGCGGCCCAACACGCCCGCTTCCCCGAATTCCCGCGTACGGTCCGGGAGTTGACGATCCCGACATCGGTCGCCCCGGCTCGCGCGACGGTCTATCTGCCGCCCGGCGACGAGCCGTCCCCGCCGGTGCACGTCAACTTCCACGGCGGCGGCTACGTCATGACGCTCACCGAACTCGACGACCCGCTGTGCCGTCTGCTGGCGGCGGAGGCGGGGGTCGTGGTGATCAACGTGAACTACGCCGTCGCGCCCCAGCACCCCTTCCCCGCCCCACCCCGGCAGGCGTACGAGGTGGTCCGCTGGGTCGCCGAGCACGGCACGGAGCAGGGCTGGGACGGGAGCCGGCTCACCGTGGGCGGGCAGAGCGCCGGTGGCGGACTCGCGGCCGCGGTGGCCCGCCAGGCCCTGGAGGAGGGCGGACCCCCCATCGCGCTCCAGGTCCTGCACTATCCCCCGCTGGACCTCGCGACCCCGGCCCGCGCCAAGAAGGCGGCGATCGCCCGGCCGATGCTGCGGCCCTGGATGGCCGACGTCTTCGACACGTCGTACGTCCCCGACGTACGGCTGCGCGGCGACCGGCTGGTCTCCCCCGCGCACCCCTCCGACACGGCCGACCTGACGGGCATCGCCCCGGCCCTGCTGATCACCGCCGAGTTCGACCTGCTCCGGGCGGAGGGCGAGCGGTACGCCTCGCGGCTGCGGGAGGTGGGCGCGCTCGCGGAACACCACGTGGTGGCCGGGGCGGACCACGGGTACGACGGGTCGGACGACGTGAAGGCGCGGGAAGTGTACGGGTCGATCGCCCGGCAGGTGAAGGCGGCCACTGGATGACGCCTCGGGGGTGGTGCCAACACCACCCCCGTTTCCGGGGTTTGGGCCGACTGCTTCCCGGCCGTCCGCGGAGGAGTGTTGATCCCGTTCACAGACCGGCCGACGGGGCCGGAGTCGACGACGGGACGGGGAAGCATGATGGCCGAGCACACACGGCGCAGGGTTCTCAAGGGGGCCGCGGTCGCGGCGGCGGGCAGCGTGGTCGGCGGCCTGGGGCCCGGCGCGTTCACGACGGCGGCGCAGGCGGCTCCCGCGGCCTCCGCGAACAGCTCGACCCCGTTCCTGGAGGGCGCCTTCGCCCCGGTCACCGAGGAGTTGACCGCCTTCGACCTGGAGGTCACCGGACGCATCCCGCGTGACCTGGACGGCCGTTACCTGCGCAACGGCCCGAACGTGCTGGGCCTGGAGGACGTCCGCGCCCACCACTGGATGCTCGGGGACGGCATGGTGCACGGGGTCCGGCTGCGCGGCGGGCGCGCCGAGTGGTACCGCAACCGCTGGGTGCGGTCCTCGCAGGTCGCGGCGAAGCTCGGCGAGACCTACCCGGGCCAGGTGCCGCCGGACGACTTCCCGTGCAACACGCACGTGATCCCGTACAAGGGACGCATCCTGGCGATGCAGGAAAGCGGGCCGCTGCCCTACGAGTTGGACGGTGAGCTCAACACCCTGCGCCCGTACGACTTCCGCTCCACCCTCAGCGGCGCGTTCACGGCGCACACCAAGTACGACGCGGTGGCCGACGAGTTGCACGCGATCGCGTACTACCCGACCTGGGACCACGTACGGCACATCATGATCGACCGGACCGGCCGGGTGGCGCGGACCACCCGGGTCCCCGTCGCGGACGCGCCGATGATGCACGACTTCGCGCTCACCGAGAAGTACGTGGTGATCGTGGACGTGCCGATAACCTTCGACGGTGCCGCGGCGGAGGCCGGCGCGCTCGTGCCGTACATCTGGAACGAGCAACACCCCATGCGCATAGGGCTGTTGCCGCGCGCCGGCGGCACCACGCGGTGGTTCGAGATCGAGCCGGTGTACTACTCGCACACGCTGAACGCCTACGACCAGGGCGACACGGTCGTGGTGGAGTACATCGGCTTCCCCGCGCCGTTCTACGCCGCCGGGCGGGGCACGGACGGGCCCACCGCGACCGGCTCCCCGGCGCTCGACCGCTGGACGGTCGACCTGCGCACCGGGCAGGTGCGGAGCAGCCGGCTGGACGACCGTCCGCAGGAGTTCCCCCGGATCAACGAGTCCCTGGTCTCGCGTCGGCACCGCTACGCCTACACCGCGAGCGCGGCCGAGATGTGGCGAGCCTACGAGACCGTCGACGGGGTGCCGCCGGACGAGAAGTTCACCAACCACCTGGTGAAGCAGGACATGCTGCGCGGCACGAACCGGCTCCACCGGTTCCCTGCGGGGGCGGCGGTGGGTGAGGCGGTCTTCGTCCCGCGGTGTGGGGCACGGGACGAAGATGACGGTTACGTGTTGTCGTACGTGCATGATCCGGAGCGTGGGGCGACCGATCTGGTGATCCTTTCGGCCCAGGACTTCGAGGGCCGTCCGCTCGCGCGGGTGCATCTGCCCGGACGGGTGCCCCTTGGCTTTCACGGCAGTTGGATTGCGGACGTCTGAGGGCTGCGATGGCTCGTCGAGCGACTGCGGGTCCGTTGTGGCTGGTCGCGCAGTTCCCCGCGCCCCTGTCAAGCAACCGGTACTGCTACTCCCAGTGTCTCCGCGTGCTGTATCAGTTCGCTCCATATCTTCGGAGTCACTGGGATGCCCTCCGCTCCGCGCTCTGCCGCTACGGTCGCGCTGTGTTCGCCTGGGTAGTAGACGTCCGCCGCGTCGTCAGCCTTCGGCAGGTTCTTCAGAGTGCTCAGAGTCGAGTCGACGCCCTCGGTGAAGGCCTCCACGCCTCCGAAGGCCGCCGGGTCCAGGGCTATGAGCAGGGCGTTCTGGCGGTGTTTGCGGGCCGTCGGGTCGTTCGAGTGGAAGGGGGCGAAGATCGGGGCGCCCACCAGGACGCTGGTCAGCAGTTCGAAGGCCAGGGACATGCCCGAGCCCTTGGCGCCGCCGAGCGGCAGGGGCATCACCGCCTGCTCGGGGTCGGTCGTCGGGGTGCCGTCCGCCGTGGCGGCCGCGCCCTCCGGCAGGGGTGTGCCGCTCGCCTTGGCCTGACGGATCCTGCCGAGCGCGATGGTCGCGGTGGCCATGTCGAGGAGCAGCGGGGCGCGCGAGGCGGACGGTACGGCGATCGCGAGCGGGCTGGTGGCCACGGCCGCGCCCTTGACGCCGGTGTAGCCCATGTTCGGCATACCGGCGACGAAGCCGAGGCCGACCAGCCCCTCGGCGGCGATCTTCGAGACGTAGTAGCCGATGGCGCCGGTGTGCACGGTGTCGCGGACGCCGACGGAGGCGATGCCGGTGGTCCGGGCCCGCCGCACCGCCTCGTCGGCGGCGGCGGACAGGGCGACCGGGCCGGGGGCGCGGTCCGCGTGCAGGACGGCGGCGGCCGGGGCGGTGGACTCGGTCCGGAGCTCCGGCCGGGCGTTGGCCACGCCCTTGGCGAGCAGGTCCAGATAGGCGGGCACGCGGGCGATTCCGTGCGAGTCGACGCCGCGCAGCGCGGCCCAGACGAACACGTCGGCGGTGGTCGCCGCGTGCTCGGCGCTCAGGCCGCCCTTCGCCAACAGGGCTGCGGAGAAGGCGCGCAGGTCGTCGGCGGGGAGCAGGACCTTCGATGAGGTGGTGGACATGTGGGACTCCTGGGTCAGCGGGTGACGAGCACGTCCACGACGGCGGTCGTCCCCTCGGTCACGGCCTTGAGGGCGCGCTCCAGCGCGGGCCCGAGCGCTTCCGGCGCGTCGACCGTCTCGGTGTGCATCCCGAACGGCTCGGCGAACGCGGCCAGTCGGGGCAGCCGGTGCAGATCGGTGCCGAGCCACTCGCCGGTCTCGGCGGCGGCGCCCTCGGGGTAGAAGCGGCGGTGGTTGAGGTTCATGGACTTGTAGACGCGGTTGTTGAACACCACGATCAGCAGCGGGAGTTCGAATGCGTGGGAGGCGTCGTACGACGGGACGACCGGGTTGTAGACGAAGGCGCCGTCGCCGATGGTGAGCACCACCGGCCGCTCCCGCGCGGCGAGTTTGACGCCGAGCGCCACGGCGATGCCCTGACCGAGCCCGCCCTGCACGTAGAAGTACGAGTCGGGGGCGGAGACTTGAAGGTGCCGCTTGACGATCCGGCTGTGCGTGATGGTCTCGTCGACGACGATGCCGTCCCGGCCGTCGAGCAGCCCTCGGAGCGTCGCCGCGACCAACACCGGGTCGATTCCCTCGACTTGGGCCGAGGCCTTCGTCTCGGCGCCGGCGATCGCGGCCGACTCCGCCGCGTGCCGCTCCTCCTGAGCCCGACGGCGTACGGTGACCGCCGCCTCGTCGAGGTCCTTGGCCCGCTTGGTGAGCTGCCGGAGGGTGTGGGCGACGTTGCCCTCCAAGTACCGGTCGGCGAAGAGGACTTGGTAGACGACGTGCGGGCGCTGGGGCACCTCGTCGATGACCACGATCCGCGCCTTGGAGGGGCGACGGGACGGCGGGTAGAAGGGGGCGCGGCAGTTGACCAGGAGGATCAGGTCCGCCGTGTCCATCCAGGGGCCGATGTCGCTGCCCGCGTGCAGCGGATGGGTGCGGGGGAAGTTCCCGCAGACCGCCGAGTCCGGCTCGACGACCGGGATGTTCCAGGCCTCGGCGAAGGCGGTCAGCGCCTCGAAGCCGCCCGCCTCACGGCCGGCCGTCTCGGTCACGATCACCGGGTTCGCGGCCTCCCGGATCAGCCGCGCGACCGGGTCGACCTCCTCCGGGGAGCTGTGCGTGGTGCCGGGCGCGGCGATCGGCTTGGCCTCGCGGCCGTCCCACTCCTCCAGCAGGATCTCCAGCGGGATGTTGAGGTACGCCGGTCCCGCGGGCGCCCGCCGGGACAGCTCGGCGGCGCGGGTGATCATCGTAGGAAGGGTGTGGACGCTCGACGCCTCGGTGGACCACTTGGTGAAGGGGCCCGCGACGCCGTGCGGGCCGCCCACGATCGAGAGGTTGCGGTACCACTGGCCGCCGGGGTCCTTGCCGGGGCCGTCGCCGTAGGTGGCGGACTCCGAGGAGGTGACCACCACCGGCACACCGGCGAGCAGGGCGCCGTGAATCGCCATGGAGCCCTGGAGCAGGCCGGGGGCGGCGTGCAGGAGTACGCCCTGGGGACGGCGCATCACGAGTCCGTAGCCCGTGGCCATGCCCACCGCGACCGTCTCGTGGGTGAGGTCCAGGTACCGCGGGCAGGGCTGCCCGTCGCGGTGGTGGCGGGCCAGCGACTCCCATACCGGGGCCCATTCGGACCCCGAGGAGCAGAAGAGGTAGTCGGCGCCGGCGGCGGTGAAGGCGCGGACGACGGCGTCACCGCCGTCCCTGTGCCCGTGCTCGGCGTGTTCGGTGTCGCTCATGTCAGCCCTCGATCGGCCAGTTCAGGACCTCGGAGATCCCGCGTCCCATGATCCATTCGAGTTCCTCGGGCGTGAAGTCCCAGTGCTTGGTGAACTGCTCGATCGTGTCGGTGTAGGTGATGCCGTGGCGGAGGAGCCGGGTGATGTCGGTGCCGTAGAAGCAGCGCTGCGGGCCCATCCTGTCGACCATCTCGCGCACGTACTTCTGGATGTTGTTGTTCGGGAAGGGCTGGGTGGAGTAGCCCGGGAGCGCGGAGACCTTGACGTAGATGTTCGGGTGGACGTGCAGGTCGGCGGTCTCCTGGGCCCAGTAGCCGATCGCGTCGTCCACGCAGCGGGCCATGATGCCCATGTGGTCGATGATGATCCTCAGCTCGGGGTGCTTCCCGGCGATCTCGCCCAACTCCCGCTTCCAGATGGGCGCGTGGACCATCGTGGGGATGCGCAGCTCCTCGGCGAGCGGCCAGTACCAGTCGTTGGTGCCGTCGATCATCCAGTTGCGGTCGACGGGGCGGTGGAAGGTGAGGCGGGTGCCTTTGACGTGCGGGTTCTGGGCGAAGTCCTTGAGCATGGCCTTGCCCTCTTCGGGCTTGTTCTGCGGGATGCGCGCCATGATCCCGAAGCGGTCGGGGTGCGCCTCGCAGGCCTCCAGGGCGTAGTCGATGCGGTCGCCCTCCCAGGACGGCGGCAGGATCAGCGCGCGGTTGACGCCGGCCTCGTCCATCAGCTCCAGGGCCTCCTCGTAGGAGAAGGGGTCCTCGCGGTGGCCGTTGAGGCGGATGCGCTCGCGCGCGCCCGGCACCCAGGGGCGGTCCGGAGTCTCTTCCTTCCAGATGTGGATCTGGGTGTCGACGACGAACATGTCTTCAACTCTTTTCGTAGGGAGGGATGGTGGGGTGGTGCGGACCGAACGCTAGGCGGGCGGTGGGGAGTTGCGGAGTCCCCTGGAGCGCAACCAGTACGTGCGCCGTACGCAGGGAACTCTCAGTCGCCGAAGACGACTTCGACGATGTGCTCGGCGATCGCCAGGGCGGCCGTCGCGGCGGGCGAGGGCGCGTTGCGCACGGCGGTGACGCGGCCGACCCGGTGGAGGCGGAAGTCGTCGAGGAGGGTGCCGTCGCGGTCCAGCGCCTGGGCGCGTACGCCCGCCCCGCCGCGGACGACGTCCTTCACGGAGACCTCGGGCAGGTACCGCCGGGCGTCCTTCATGAAGGCCGTGGCGGAGAAGGAGCCGCGGTACTCCCTGATTCCCGTACGCCAGTGCTGAGCCGCCATCTTCCACGTGCCGGGGTAGGCCGCGAGGCCGAGGAGGTCCCTCGGGGAGACCCTGGTCCGGGTGTAGCCCTCCCTCGCGAGGGCGAGGACGGCGTTGGGGCCGATCTCGACGGAGCCGTCCACCCGCGGGGTGAAGTGCACGCCGAGGAACGGGTACCGGGGATCCGGCACCGGGTAGATCAACCCCCGCACCAGGTCCGCCCGTTCGGGCCGGAGCAGCATGTACTCACCCCGGAAGGGGACAATCCGAGGCTCCCGTTTGTCCTGGGCGAGTCCCGCGACCGTGTCGGACTGGAGGCCCGCGCACAGGATCAGCCGGTCCACACGGACCCGTTCCTGCCCGGAGGCCACCTCGATGCCACCGGGCACGCTCGTGATCGACGTGACCGGGAAGCCGACCCTCACCTCGCCGCCCGAGTCGACGACGTCCTTGGCGAAAGCCCGGGCGATCGCCGGGTAGTCGGTGATCGCGGTGCGCGGGGAGTGCAGGGCGGCGATCCCGCCGGCGTGCGGTTCGATCTCGCGGAGCTCCTCGCGGGAGATCTTCCTGAGGTCGGGCACGTGGTTGTTGCGGGCCCGGTCGTAGAGGTCGTGCATCCGGCCGAGTTCGTCCTCGCGTACGGCCACGACGAGCTTGCCGATCTCGTTGTACGGCAGTCCGCGGTCCTGGCAGTACGCGCGCAGGAGGGAGACCCCGCGGACCGTGAGCTGCGCCTTGAGGCTGCCCGGCGCGTAGTAGATGCCGGCGTGCACGACCCCCGAGTTGTGGCCGGTCTGGTGGAGCGCGACCTCCCGCTCCTTCTCCAGGACGACGACCCGGGTGCCGGGGCGGCTCAGGGCGATCTCGCGGGCCGTGGCCAGGCCCACGATGCCGGCGCCGACGATGCCGACGGTCTCGTCAGCCACGAGTGGGCTCCCCCAGGTGGATCGCCACCGTCTTGACGCGGGTGGAGAAGCGGAGCACCTCGTCGCCCTGCTCCTTGTAGGCGGTCCCGGAGTCGCGGAAGCCACCGAAGGGCAGGTGGACGTCCCAGCCGGTGGTGGTCGAGTTGACCGCGACCTGCCCGCACTCGACGTCGTCCACGAAGCGGTGGGCGGCGGCGAGGTCGCGGGTGAAGACGGCCGCCGCGAGGCCGAAGTCGGAGTCGTTGACCGCCGCCACCGCCTCGGTGAAGCCCTCCACGGCACGGACCGCGAGGACCGGTCCGAAGACCTCCTCGCGCCAGATCGCCATCGCGGGGGTGACCTCGGCGAGGACGGTCGGCCTGACGTAGCAGCCGTGGGCGCGGTCGCCGTCGGTGTCGGCCTCGCCGCCGGTGAGGACGGTGGCGCCCTGTTCCTTCGCACGCGCGAGGTCGGCGAGGACGGAGTCGCGCTGCTTCGGGCTCGACAGGGGGCACAGGGTGGTCGCCGGGTCGGTGCCGGGGCCCACGGTGAGCTTCTCGACCTCGGCGACCAGCAGCCGCGTGAACTCCTCGTACACCGGCTGCTCCACGACGACCCGGCTGGTGGCGGTGCAGCGCTGTCCGGCCTGGCCGAAGGAGGCGGCGACGACGGCCTTCGCGGCGGCCGGCAGATCGGCGTCGCGCAGGACGACCGAGGCGTTCTTGCCGCCGAGTTCGCCCTGGAAGCGGACGTTGCGGTCGGCGAGACGGCGGCGGATGCGGTTGCCGACGGCGTTGGAGCCGGTGAAGGTGATGCCGATGATTCGGGGGTCGTCGAGGAGGGCCTCCTCGATCTCGGCCGTACGGCCGGTGACGACGTTGAGGACACCGGCGGGCAGGCCCGCGTCGTGCAGGGCGCGCGCGAAGTGCAGGCCGGACAGGGGCGTCTCGGTGGCCGGCTTGAACACGGCCGCGTTGCCCGTCGCGAGCAGGGGGGCGAGCTTGCGGGCCGGGGTGATCAGCGGGTCGTTCCAGGGGCTGATCACGAGGATGACGCCGATGGGTTCGCGCTGGGTGTGGGTGCGGTGGTGCGGGCGTACGTCGTGCAGAAGGGTGCCGTAGCCCTGGCGGGCGAGGCCGGCGTAGTACTCCAGGAAGTCGGCGGCCTTCAGGGTCTCGCCTCTCGCCTCGGCGAGGGTCTTGCCGTTCTCGGCGGTGACGTCGGCGGCGATCTCGTCGACCCGCTCACGGATCAGCCGGGCCGCGTCGACGAGGATCCGGGCACGCTCGAAGGGGCTGGTGCGCTTCCAGACGACGAAGGCGCGCTCGGCGTGGTCGTAGGCGCGGGTGACGTCCTTGGCGGCGAGGGCGGGGATCCGGGCGATCGGGGCGCGGACGTCGGCCGGGTCGTGGACGTCGATCCAGTCGCCGGTCGCCGTCCACTCGCCGCCGACCAGGGTTTCGAGAGTACGCATGCGGTGTACGACACCTCACCTCACGGGGGTGGGACCAGTCCCGGGGCGGCAGACATAGGTTGCGCTGCGCGCGAGCCGCTCATCAGGGGGTTCATGGTGGAATCGGCACACCCACGTCACCCTCCGGAGGCAGAACCATGGCTTTCACCGTCGTCGCCCACTACCGCTGCGAGCCCGCCGACGCGGACACGGTGCGTGCCGCGTTGCTGAAGGCCCGGGAGGGGGCGCGGACCGAGCCGGGCAACCTGATGTACGAGGTGCACACAGTGGTCGACCGGCCGGGTGAGTTCCTGCTGTACGAGCGGTATGTCGACCGGGAGGGATTCGAGGCGCACAAGGTCGCCGAGCACTTCCAGGAGATCGTGGTGGGGGTGGTGTGGCCGTTGCTCTTGGAGCGGACGGTCACGTTCGCGGAGGTGCTTTAGCGGTCGGTACGAAGTGGCATAAGTGCCCAGTACCAGGCTCGCATGGCCCCCGCACGTTCAAGGTCCGTGCCTGTACTCAGCCATGAACGGCCGCGGCCATGAGAGGGGCGAACAACTCCTCCGGCTGACGCGCGAGTTCACGCAGTGGCCGCCTCACCGCGCCGAGCAGGGAGCGCGCCTGCGCTCTGGGCGTCGCCTCCGGTCGATCGACACCGACTCCGAGGAGACGCGCCACCTCCGCCACGCACACGAGAAACGCGCGGTCTCTCTCCGTCTCTTCTGACTTCTCGGCCACAGGAGCATTCTGGCGGGGCCGGTCTCAGGAGGAGGGGCGGGCGAAGCAGTGGAGCCAGCGGGACTCCGCGCTGCGGGAGGTCGTCCGGACGGGTGTCAGGTTCGCGTTCTGGAGGAGTTCCGTGAGCATCGTGCCCGAAATGCGGGCGTAGTAGCGCACGAAGTCCGGTCCTTTGGCCTGCCAGCCCGACGAGTCGTCGAGATGGACACTGACGAAGAGCAGACCCGAGGGCTTCAGTACGCGATGGCATTCGGCCAGTGACCGGGGCATGTGCGGCGGGACGAGGTGATGCAGGACCGCATTCATCCAGAGGCCGTCGAACGAGCGGTCCCGGAAGGGAAGCGCTCGGACATCGCCTTCCAGGAAGTGCGACTTGGGCACCCGGTCGCGCGCCATGCCCAGTAGCTTTTCGGACCGGTCGACGCCGTACACCAGGTGTCCGAGTGAGCTCAGATATTCGACATCGCGACCGTGCCCACATCCGACATCGAGCAGGGACGCACCGCAGGGAATGTGCTCGTCGAAGAAGGTGAGGAGATCCTTCACTTCGTCGATCGAGTCGTTCAGTGCCGCATAACGGGCGGCACAGCGATCATAGGAGGCGATCGTTCCGCGGTAGAACTGATCCGCCTCCTGATCTTCTTCCAATAAGCCGGCGGGAATTATTTTGATCACCTTCCCCTATTGATCTGTTGTCGCAGCGTAGCAACAACACCCGATGATCGCCCTGCCATTGCTCTCATTCATGCCCGTGAGTGGGCGTCAGAGTGCTTGTGCGATTCTCCTGCCACTCGCACGCCTCCAGGAACAGCGCCGTCGCTGCGATGTCGTGCAGCACCGCGCCGTCGGCGAAAACGACCTCGTCCCGCCAGTCGGAACGCACCGAGAATGCCTCCCCTGAACCCTGGACATGCCGCGTGACAAATCGCCGGAAATACTGTGAGGGCAAGGCGCCGCCGGGCGGTCGGAAGAGCATTCCGCGCTCCCCCTCACATGTCCCGACCGTGAAGGAGTGATAAGAGGAACCCTGCACCTCCAGCGCTGCCCTGCGGGTCGCCCAGTCCGCCGGATCGAAGCGGATCCCGGCGTAACCGTCCGCTTTCGTGTGCTGATCCAGCAGGTCCAGGACTCCCGGCCCGATCGTGTTCGGCAGGACGTGCACATGGGCGTGTTCGGTAGGCGCGCATTTCACCCGGCGAGGCAGTAGCGCTCCGGTGCGCCCCGTTCCGTGCTCGAAGGTCAGATACGAGTCCCGACCGAAGCGTTCGGTCAGTCGCAACCCCACCTCGCGGCAGATCTGGTCGAACCTGATCGTTTCGGCCGGCGGCAACAGGGCGGCGGCGAGAATGTGCAGATCCGGAATGACCAGTACGTGCCCGGCGCTCAAGGGAGCCACCTCGGCCAGCAGGAGGTGGTGGTCGACGAGCCGGTGCTGCCGGACGGGCCCGGACTCGGTGGCGCACCGCGCCAACTCCACGTATTCCGTCGTGGGCATTCCGGTGGCGAGCACCTGGCAGAACGTGCACCCTAAATCATCCAACGAAAATCCCCCTCATGTGGTGCGTCGATTTCTGTACTGCTCCGTGGCGAACAGCCCCAGGGGGAGGATGAGGCCGAGCGTGAAATCCTGCCAGGAGAATCTTTCCAGCCCGACGAGCAGGATGCCGAGCAGCGCGGACAGGGAGAGCAGGGCCACGGACCAGTGACGGCCGAAGGCACGGGCGAACCGGGCCCGGCGCTGCGCCCTGATGATCGCGGTCAGCGGTTGGTCGCCGGCGTCGGCCCGCTGGATCACGACCAGGGACGGCGACCAGAAGATCTGGTCGGACGACAGCGCCGGGGAAACGCGCCGCAGATCGGACAGGGCGTTCACGAACGGCGCCACGGACCAGATCGACTCCCCCGACCCACCGTGCACATTGGGCCAGGCACCGCTCGGCAACTGTCCCGAGGCGATGGTCTCGAACGCGCCGGAGAGCAGCTCGGCGGGCGCGCCCTTGGGGTGCCGGAGCAGGGCGGAGGCGGCGAACGCGAGACCGTAGTGCGGCATGACCGTCTGCCAGACCACCGATGCGCCGTTCTGGTCGAGGAATGAGGTGTTGTAGCTCTCCACCCGCGCATCCCGGTCGTCCAGTCTGGTGGTGTCGAGATGGGCGGTGAGCCATTCGAAGGCGGGCACCGTGCGGGTGTCGTTCCACTGCGGACGGAGTTCGAGGATCGTCACCAGGGCGAAGGAGGTGTGCGTCACGGTGGGTGGCCGCCCCGGTGTCTCGCCCCAACCGCCCGACTCTCCGCGCGCGGCCATCAGCCATTCGAGGCCCGTGTTGATCGCGTCCGCATAAGGGTTGAGTTGGTGGAGCGCGCGCAGCCCCAGGCAGGTCAGCCACACCCGGGACGGGCAGCCGACCAGTGAGCCCCAACCGCCGTCGGCGTTCTGGTTGTTCACCAGCCACCCGTACGCCGCTCGGGCGTCCGGGCCGCCGGTGACCAGTCCGGTGCGGGCCGCTCCGATGACGTAGGAGACCCAGCCGGTGGCTTCCATGACGGGATGCCCGAGGCTGGTGTTGGTCGACCATCCGCCGTTCACGCGGGAGTCCGCCGACCGGGCCTGACGCTCGCGCAGAAAACCCAGGCACTCGTCGAAGTGGTCGAAGGGCGCGCCGACGCGTTGGAACATGTCGAGGCCGACGGCTGTGGCCGTGGGGCCGGGGGCAGGCGCGTCCAATTGGTGGTACCACCCGCCGACGCCGGGGGTTGCCCCTGGCCGAAATCGGTTCCGCATAAAAGACAGGGCATTTCCCAATGCCTGTTCCGTGCGGGCTAGATCGATTCCGACGCCGATTGCCGACACCATGAGGCGGGCCCCCGTCCACCTGCTTTTCCCCCAGTTCATTTGAAGGTACTACGCCATGCACGCAGAAGGTAGTGGTCCTTCACTCTTCCCGGGCGGCGGATGTCCGCCCAGGGCGAGAACTAAACTCCAGTTCGATGGGGGATTCGGTGTGCTGAAGAAACTGAGAGGGATGCGTTGCCTGGTGTTCCTGGCGGACGGGTGGGTCAGAACTCGTTGCCCCAGACGTACCGGGCGATCGTCTCGACCAGGACCAGCTTCGTGCGCTGCTGTTCCGCCGTCAGTAGCGGCCGTGTCGCCACGTCTGCGAAGCCCCTCGACGGGGATACCGCGCCGTCCTCCAGGTCCTTGAACTCGGCTGCTGTGTCGAGGCGTTGCATCACCGTGTCGATGGACTCCAGGGCGGGGTTCGTCGCGTCCACCACGCCCAGGCAGAAGTCGCGGTCGTCCGGTAGTGCTCTGAGAAGGGTCGACTCGGCCTCCGTGCCCTGGTCGAAGGGGAGGAT
The DNA here is from genome assembly GCF_040643855.1 of Streptomyces sp. NPDC047072. Lineage (NCBI taxonomy): Bacteria > Bacillati > Actinomycetota > Actinomycetes > Kitasatosporales > Streptomycetaceae > Streptomyces > Streptomyces sp. NPDC047072. Next base: position 46,662 of record NZ_JBEYVC010000011.1, read on the forward strand.
CCAGCGGTCGGCCGGGATTTTCTCGTACAGGGCTTCCAGTTGGGAGGGGTCGACTTCGTCCGGGGCCCGCCAGCCGGGGCAGACGGCGATCCTGACGCCCTCGGGGCGGTCGTCCAGGCGTACCGCTTCGGCGTCGACGGCCAGGAGGTCGTCGTCCAGTGAACCGTCCAGCAGCAGTGGGTTGTTGAGCTGGATCAGGCGTACGCCCTTTGTCACCAGCCGTTCTGTTTCCGTCCTGATGATCTCCGCCAGTGCCTCGCCCAACTCCCTGGCCGAGGAAGGGCCTAGGCCCGGTCGATACGTCGTGGCGGCGAGGTAGGCCGGGGACGGGAGCGCCACCTTGGGTGCGATGACCGTCAGTGCGGCCAGCTTCTCCGCCCAGTCCGTGACCAGCGGGCCGTCCGCCTTGGGCAGGGACTCGGCGACCCAGCGGGCCAGTCCGTCGGGCTCCGTCTCGTCCGTACGACGGAAGCCTGACACTCCGTCAAGTACCGCGCTGCGGAAGTCCTCCCGGGGGTAGTCGCCGTCGGTGACGACCGTCGAGCGCAGCTTGCGCTGGTATGCGACCGCGTCCTGGACCGCCTGCTCCACGCCGACGGTGGCGAGGTCGTTCGGGCGGACCAGGCTGCCGTGGTGGTCGATGCGGTAGTTGAAGGTGTCGGCCATGACTCACGCGTCCTTTCCGGAGGGGTTCCCGGAGACACCGGAGGGGGTGCCGGGGACGCCGGAGGGGGTGCCGGGGACGCCGGAGGGGGTGCCGGGGACAGAGGGGTTCCCGGAGGTACCGGCTCGCCGGCCGGAGGTGCCGGCGGGCTTGCCTGCCGCACCGGCGGGTTCGCCGGAGACACCGGCCGGCTCCCCCGCGACCCCCCAAGCCGCGAACTCCAGTTCGTAGCCGAGACCCGCGAGGACCTCTTCCGCGATCCGCTGGTCCTCGTCCGCCGTGCCGCCCGCGATGCCGAGGCCACCGATGATCTCGCCGTCCTTCTTGACCGTGACGCTGCCCTCGGTGGCCATGATCGGCAGGGCGGCGCCCGGGAGCCCCGAGAGCTGGGCGAAGAAGACGGGCTGGCTCTCCTGCCACTTCTTCAGCATCGTGCCGGGACGCTGCATGATCGCCGCGGTGTAGGCCTTGGCGCGGGCGATGTCCGGGGTGAGCGGGCGGGCCCCGTCGGCGCGGCGGATGGCGACGGGGAAGCCGCCGGCGTCCACGACGGCCACGCTCACCGCCTTGCCGAGGGCCTGCGCCCGCTTGTGGGCGGCGTCGACGATCTCCTCGGCGGCGTCCAGGGTCAGAGGGCTGGGGCTCATGCGGCGTCCTTCGGTCCGAGGCTCATGCGGCTTCCTTCGATGTGGTCAGCGTGCGGCGCAGACGGGCGATCGCCGCGTTGTACGGCTCGGGCGTCTCCCAGTACATGGAGTGCGGGGCGCCCTCGACGATCTCCAGGTGGGAGCCGGGCAGCAGTTCGTGGGCGCGGGTCACGGTCTTCACGCTCAGCACCGCGTCCTTCTCACCCGCGAGGAAGACGACCTGGACCCCGGACGCCTGGATCTCCTCCAGGGAGGGCCCGTCGGTGTCGAGGTTGCGCAGGTCCTGCATCCTGGCGACGTTGAACGTGCCCATCTGCTGGAAGAGGAAGGTCAGATCGGGCCGCTCCCGCTGGAACGGCTTCGTGAGCAGCCGGTCGATCACGGGCAGCTTGACGGCCTCGGCGCGGTCGGCGGCGGCCAGTTCCCGCAGCTCGGGGTGGCTGATGCCCCCGAGGGAGTGGCCGAGGACGACGGAGCCCACCCGGTCGGGGCGGGTGAGACCGGCGCGCAGGGCGGCGACGGAACCGATGGACTGGCCGACGAGCATGACGTCGGTGAGATCCTCCGCGTCGAGCACGGCGAGCACGTCACCGGGGAAGTCCTGGCCGTCGAACTCCGAGGAGTCGGACTTGCCGAAGCCGCGCAGGTCGATCGTGACGACCGTGAACTCGTCGCGCAGCGCGGCCACTTGCTGCCACCAGGCGGCGTGATGGCCCCCGCTGCCGTGCACGAAGAGGATCGCCGGGCCGCTGCCGTGGCGCTCGTAATAGATGGCGGTGCCGTCGGAGTCGGCGATGGGCATCGTAATGAACTCCTGTAACTCCCGTACAGATCAGGTCAGTTGGGGCGCTTGCCGTGCCAGACCAGCTCGATCATGGTGTGGTCGGGGTCGTGGATGTAGCAGAACTTCGACTGGTTCTCAGGACGTTGGATCGGCCGGGTGTGCCGGATGCCCAACTCCCCCAGGTGTTCCAGGAACTCGTCCCAGTCGTCGACCTCGACGGCGAAGTGGTAGGGCGCCATGCGCTCCATCTCCTCGACCGGCGTGAAGTGCAGGTCGAAGGTGCCCCGAGTCATCAGCACCACCTTGGTGTTGGACTTGGGCTGGATCCGCTTCATCCCGAAGACCTTCGTGTACCACTCGGCCGTGCGGTCGGGGTCGGTCGTCGGGAAGTTGACGTGGTGGATGTAGCGGGGTTCCTTGCTCATGCTCGATTCCCTTCGAGGTGTACGGGGTTGGACAGCACGCCGATGCCGCTGATCTCGATCTCCACGGTGTCCCCGGGCTCCAGCTGACAGGTCGACTCGGCACCCATCCACAGCACGTCGCCGGGGTGCAGGGTGAGGTGGCGGGTCATCTCGACGATGAAGTCGAAGGGGTCGTGGACCATGTCGCCGGTCGGGAACCGCGCGTGCTCCGCGCCGTTGACCCGGAGCACGGTCGTCTGCGCGAGCGCGTCGACGTCGGTCTCGATCCAGGGGCCCATCGGCTTGAAGGTGTCGCTGTTCTTGCTGCGCCAGAACGTGCGGTCGCTGTGCTGCCAGGTGCGGGCACTGACGTCGTTGCCGATGGTCCAGCCGAAGACGGCCTCGCGCGCCTCCTCGGGGGTGGCGTGCCGGACGGTCCGGCCGATGACGGCGACGAGTTCGGGCTCGGCCTCGAAACGCCCCTCGACCTCGACGGGCTTGACGATGGGCGAACCGTGCCCGGTCAGCGCGTTGTTGGCCCGGTAGCCGACCTCCGGGCGCGCAGGGGTCTCGGCACCGGCGTGGGCGATGTGCCGGGGGTAGTTGTAGCCGACCGCGTAGAAGACGGGCGGCACAACGGGCGGCAGCCATACGGCCGTTGACCGCGATACCGCGCCGATGACCTCCGGTTCGCCTTCGAGGGGAGAGCCGGACAGCAACGAGACGTCCCGCTCCCCCACCCGGCCCCACATCGGCCGTCCGTCGACCGAGACACGCGCGTACCTCATGGCACCAGCAGGTGGGAGACGCGCTTGGTGACCAGGTAGGCGTCCAGCGCCTCCGGGCCGCCCTCCCTGCCGTACCCGCTGTCCTTCACCCCGCCGGAGGGCGCTTCGTGGACCGAGCCGCCGCAGTGGTTGAGGGAGAGGATGCCGGCCTCCAGCTCGTCGGAGAGCCGCTCCGCCGTCGCGGCCGACCTGGTGAACCCGTACGCGGCCAGGCCGTACGGCAGCGCGTTCGCCGTCGCGAGGGCCTCGTCGAGGTCGCCGTAGGAGAGGATCGGGGCGAGGGGGCCGAACGGCTCCTCGTGGAGGAGGTCCGCGTCCTCGGGTACGTCGGTGAGGACGGTCGGCGCGAAGAAGTACCCGGGGCGGTCCGGCCGTTCGCCGCCGGTGAGGACCTTGGCGCCGCGCGCCACGGCGTCGGCGGTGAGCCGCTCCATCGCCTTCAGGCGGCGCTCGTTGGCGAGCGGGCCCATCTTCGTGTCCTCGGCGAGGCCGTCGCCGACGGTCAGGGCCTCCGCCGCCCGTACGAACTCGGCGGTGAAGTCCTCGACCAGGCTCTCGTGGACCAGAAAACGGCTCGGCGAGGTGCAGACCTGGCCCGCGTTGGCGAACTTGGCCTGGGCGGCCTTGCGGGCGGCCTGCACCGGATCGGCGTCGGCGCAGACGATCACCGGGGCGTGGCCGCCCAGTTCCATCAGAGAGGACTTCATGACCTTGCCGGCCTCGGCGGCGAGGAGCTTGCCGACGGGGACCGAGCCGGTGAAGGCGACCAGGCGGGTGACCGGGGAGGCTATCAAGTGGGCGGAAACTTCGGCGGGTTCACCGAAGACGAGGTTGAGGACTCCGGCGGGCAGGCCCGCGTCGGCGTAGCAGCGGACGAGTTCCATCGCCGTGGCCGGGGTCTCCTCGGACGCCTTGATGACGAGCGAGCAGCCGGCCGACAGCGCGGAGGAGATCTTGCGGTTGGGGCCGCCGACGGGGAAGTTCCAGGGGACGAACGCGGCGACGGGGCCGATCGGTTGGCGCCGGACCGTCAGGACGGTGCCGGGCTCCGAGGGGATGATCCGGCCGTAGGCGCGGCGGGCGTCGTCGGCGTGCCAGCGCAGGGTCTCGGCGGTGCGGCGGGCCTCGCCGGTGGACTCGGCGAGGGGCTTGCCCTGCTCCAGGGTGCTGACGCGGCCGATCGCGACCGCCCGTTCGGCGATCAGGTCGGCGGCGGTGTGCAGGATCGCGGTGCGCTCGGCGACGGGCGTCGCGCGCCAGACCCGGAAGCCCTCCTCGGCGGCGCCGAGGGCCCGGTCCAGGTCGGCCGGTGTGGCCAGCGGCACCTCTCCGATCGCTTCCTCGGTGGCCGGGTTCACGATCGGGGCGGTGGTGCCGGATCCGCCGTGGCACCACTCGCCCGCGATGTACATGCGGACGGCGGGGTGGCCGTGGTCGGTGGTCATGAAGGTGTGCCTCTCAGGCGGGGGTCTCCTGATCGCGGTTGGTGCGCAGGGCCCAGATGTGGTGGGGCGGGGTGGTCTCGTGGACGCGGGTCCCGTAGGAGTCGTCGACTCGGTCCATGTCGGCGGCGTACTCGACGCGGCCGCCGCAGGGGGCGTGCAGGAAGCGGAAGACGTTGGAGCCGACGGTGTGCCGGCCGAGCCTGCGGGCCTCCCGCCAGCCGCGCTCGATCATGAAGTTGCCGCCCTCGATCACGTCGTCGAAGCCGGGGACCTCGTAGGCGATGTGGTTGACGCCGGCGCGGTCGGGGCGGTGACAGAGCAGCATGGTGTGCTGGTCGTGATCGCCGGGGGCCTGCATGAAGACGCCCATCGGCTCGACGACGTCGGTGGGCCGGAAGCCGAGGCGTTCGGTGTAGAAGGCGACCGCCTCGTCCTTGCCCTCCTTGGGGATGTTGAGGGCGACATGGCACATGCGCAGGGGGTGGGCGCGGCCCAGCGGCTCCAGGGCGGTGTTCCAACGGTTCACGCTGCCCAGCGTGTTGGTAGGGCGTTGGGCCGGCTCCAAGGCTTTGGGCCGGGCGAGGGTCAGTCCGACGCCGAAGCCGGTCTCGTCCACGGTGTGGTGGACGCCGTCGGCGCTCTCCCGCACCTCGCGGTCCTTGCCGGCCGCGGCCAGCAACCGCTCCAGCTCCTCCCGGGTGTCGACGCCCCAGACGACCTCGCGCAGGGTGGGGCCGGGTTCCACAGGAGGCGGCGACAAGGGCTCGGTGTCCAGACGCAGTGTCTGTCCGGTGCGCGTCTCGAACACCGCGTGCTCGTCGGTCCGCTCCACCAGGAACAGCCCGAAATCGTCGAAGAACCGCACGCATTCGTCGATGTCGTCCACACCATACGTGACCGATTCGATTCTCTGGATTCCCATGGACTCCTCGTTTCCGGGTCGCTTCGTGAGCGTAGGTTTCGGCGGGCGAGCGTCTCAATGACCCGAGCTCCACGAGGTGTGCAATCGTTTCTTGCGAGCCCCGGCAGGTATCAGGAACCGATCGCAGGGATGGGATTCCGTGCGAACCACTCGCTGAGGAAGTCCAGGAAGACGCTCACCTTGCGCGGGGTGTCCCGTCCGGGGCCGTAGATCGCGTACAGCGGCCGGTCGGGTACGGCCAGGTCGGGCAGCAGCACCTGGAGCGCGCCGGAGACGAGGTCGTCGTAGGCCGGACGCTGCGGGAGCAGGGCGAGGCCCCGGCCGTGCACCGCGGCCTTCTGGAGCGCGATGTAGGAGTTGGACGAGAACGCGATGTTGCGGATCTTGTGCAGGGTGCTCGCGTGTCCGTGTCCGATCCGCCAGACCGGGTCGTTCACGTGCACCAGACAGTCGTGCTGGGCCAGGTCGTTCGGGTGGGCGAGGGTGCCGTGCCGGTCGATGTACGCCTTCGAGGCGCACAGCACGAACGGCAGCGAGGAGACCTTCTTCAGGCGGACGCTCGAATCCCTCAGGTCCCTGGTGTGAAAGGCGATGTCGAATCCGCCGTCCAGGAAGTCGTAGGTCCGGTCGGACATTCCGCCGAGTTCGAAACGGATCTGGATTTTGGGATGCGCGGCGGAAAACGCGGCGATGGCGTCCCCGAGATCCAGGCTGCCTATCCATTTCGGGCAGATGATGCTGAGTGTGCCTTCGGCGCGGTCGTGCGACTGGGCGATTCCGGCGTCCTCGGCCTCGATCTCGTCCAGGATGCGCGTGGCGAAGTCGGCGTACCGCCGGCCCGGCTCGGTGAGGCTCACCGAGCGGGCCGTGCGGTTGACCAGGCGGACGCCCACCTGCCGTTCCAGCTCGGCGACGTGCCGGGAGACCAGGGAGCCCGAGGAGCCCAGCTTCTTGGCGGCCCCGCTGAAGCTGCCCACCTGGGCGACGGTGACGAAGCTGTGCATGAGGAGCAGGCGGTCCATGGGGGCTCCTTACTCGGGGCAGTACTGGGGCGCTTCGTCGACGGTGTCCTCGGTGGCCAAGACAAGAGGAATGTTGGCAATCTTGTCAACGGTTGTGTCCTTGTCGAGCAGGCCGAGGGTGTTCTTCACGGCGGTCTGCCCGATGGTCATCGCGGAGTTGGCGACGGTCGCCGAGAACTGTCCGTCCTTCACCGCGGCCAGCCCTTCCTCGGTGCCGTTCATCGTGACGATCCTGACGTCCTTCGCCCCGGCCGCGTCGAAGGCCTTGCGGACGGCGAAGGCCATCTCCTCGTTGGCGACGAAGGCGTAGTCGAGGTCGGGCTGGGCCTGGATCATGTTCTCGGCGACGTCCTGGGCCTTGGCCGGGTTGAACATGCCGGGCTGGTTCGCGACGACCTTCGCGGTGGCGGGCAGGGCGCTCTTGAAGCCGCCCACCAGCAGGTCGGAGGCGGCGCCGGGGGCACCGGCGACGATGCCGACCTTGACGTCCCTGCCCGCGGCGTCCTTCTCGATCCACTGCGCGTCCAGGGCGCCGGCTTTCTTGAGGTCGACGACGGCCGCGCCGAGGACGTCGGACATGTCGGAGGGGGCGACGGAGGTCAGGTAGATCGGGATGCCCGCGCTCTTCGCCTTGGCGATGTCCCCTTCCAGGGCGTCCACGTTGACGGTCTGGACGATCAGCGCGTCCACGTTCCGGGCGATCATGTCCTCGATGTTGGACAGCTCGGTCGCCGCGTCCTGCTTGGAGTTGGCCGTGTAGACGGTGGCCTTCTCCGTCTTCGCCGTCTGCTCCACGGCCTTGAGGAGGCACTGGTGGAAGGTGGTATTGGCGCCGTTGACGAACCCGAGGGTGACCGAGCCCTCGACGTCGCCCCCGGCGTCGGACTCGGAGCCGCAGCCGGAGAGCACGAGAGCGGCGACGCCGGCGAGTGATATCGCGGTGGCGCGGCGGGAGTTGGGCAGCATGGGATGACCTTTCCTGCGTCGTTGAAGAGAAGGTGGGGGGCGGTTTCGGTACGGCGCTAATGTCCCGGGACAGGCCTGCGCTGCACCTCGTTGATCACGGCGGCGACGAGCAGCACCCCGCCGGTGACGACGAACTGGTAGTAGCTGTTGACCTGGAGCAGGTTGAGGGCGTTGGCGACGACCCCGAGCAGCACCACGCCGAGCACGGTCCCTACGACGGTCCCGTGGCCGCCGGCGAGCGAGGTGCCGCCGATGACGACCGCGGCGACGGCGGTCAACTGCAGTTGCAGGCCGCCGGTGTTGGGGGCGGCGGCCCCGAGGCGGGAGAGCAGCATCAGGCCCGCGAGTCCGGCCAGGGCCCCGGCGAGGGCGTACAGGGCGAGTTTGCGGCCGGAGACGTTGATGCCGCTGAGCCGGGCCACGTGTTCGTTGCCGCCCATCGCGAAGGCGTCCCGGCCGAAGGTGGTGAAGCGCAGGGCGAGACCGATGGCCGCGAGGACGAGTACCGCGACGACGCACAGGTAGGGGATGCCGAGCACCTTGTCGTTGCCGAGGGCCCACATCCGCTGCCCGATGGTGACGGACTCGCCGTCCAGGACGAGCAGGGCGACGCCGTCGAGGAGCATCGCGGAGGCGAGGGTGGCGACGAAGGGCGCGACCCGGGTGAAGGTCACGACGAGGCCGTTGACCAGGCCGATCAGGGTGGCCAGCAGCAGGGTGAGCACGACAGTGACGGATGTCGGCCTGCCGTCGTGCAGCAGGGTCGCGCCCACCGACACGGTCACCGCCGCGTTGCTGCCCATGGAGAAGTCCATGCCGCCCGCGGTCATCAGCAGGGTGAGCCCGGCCGCGATGACGGCGGTCACGCTGATCTGCCTCAGGACGTTGAGGAGATTCTGCGAGGTGGTGAAGGAGTCCGCCTGGACGGCGGTGAATACGGCGACCAGGACGAGGACGACGACGAGTCCGCCGTGCGGGAGGTGCAGCAGGGCCCGGGCGGGGCTGCGGGACGCGGTCGGCTCGTCGGCCAACTCGGGTGCGGCCGAAGGGGTCTTGAGGCTCACTGCGGCTGACCTCCGAGGGCGGTGGCGACGAGTGCGTCGCGGGTGATGGCGGTGATGTCGTGCTCGGCGACGGTGCGGCCGGCGCTCACGACGACGACCCGGTCCGCCAGGCGCATGACCTCCTCGGCGGAGGAGGAGGCGAGCAGGACGGCCACGCCCCGGGAGGCGAGGTCGTCGAGGAGGGTGTGGATGTCGGCCATGGCGGCGACGTCGACCCCGTTGGTGGGGTCCTCCAGGAAGCAGGCGACCGGGTCGGTCTCCAGCCATTTGCCGAGCAGGACCTTCTGCTGGTTGCCGCCGGACAGCGCGCCCACGGGCGGGTTGCCGGTGAGGGCGACCACGCCGTAGCTCTCCCGCAACGGGGCGGCGCGGCGGGCGAGTTCACCCCGGCGGTGCAGTCGGCGGCGGGCGAAGCGGTCGCCGGCCAGCATCAGGTTCTCGTCGAGGGACAGCCCCGGTATGAGGCCCAGGGTGCGGCGGTCGCCGGTGACGCAGCGCAGTCCGCCGGCGAGCGAGGCGCGGACACTGCCGAAGGGGACGGCACCGCCGTCGACGTACAACTCCCCGCTCTCTGGCCGCTGTCGGCCGGACAGCAGGTCGAACAGGCGGGACTGGGCGTCCCCGGCGGGGCCGAGGACGGCGACGATCTCACCCCTGCGGACCTCGACGGTGAAGTCCCGGACGGCCCGGCCCTGGGTCAACCCCCGTATGACAAGGCCGTGTTCGTCCTTGGGCGTGGGCCGCTCGGGGCGCCGCGAGACGACGTCCCGGCCGACCATGGCGCGCACCAGCGCGGCCGGGTCCAGCTCGGTGGCCGGGGCGCTGGTGACGACCGCTCCGTCGCGCAGGACGGTGAGGCGGTCGGCGACGGCCATGACCTCGTCGATGTAGTGCGAGATGTAGACGACGGCGACCCCGTCGTCGCGCAGGGTGCGCACCAGCGAGCGGATGCGGTCGGCGTGCCGGGCGCTGAGGCAGGCGGTGGGTTCGTCGAGGATCAGGATCCGGCCGCCGCGGCGCACCTCACGGGCCACCTCGACCATGGTCTGCTCGGCGACGGTGAGGGTGCCGGCGATCCGCGCCACGTCGATGTCGATGCCGAGCCCGTCGAGGGCCGCGCGGGCCTGTTCGCGTACGGCCTTCCAGTGGACGGTACCGGCGCGGGTGGGCAGGTCGCCCAGCAGGACGTTCTCGGCGACGGTCAACCCGGTTGCCAGTTCCCGGCGTTGCGGGACGCAGGCGATGCCGAGCCTGCGGGCCTTGCGGACGGTCAGCCCCGAGTGGGCTCTGCCGTTCACCTCGACGGTGCCGCCGTCGGCCTGGTGCACCCCCGAAAGCACCTGCACCAGCGTCGACTTGCCCGCGCCGTTCATGCCCATCAGCGCGTGGATCTCGCCCGGGTACAGGTCGAGGTCGACGCCCTTGAGGGCGGCGGCTCCGCCGAAGCTCTTGGTGACGCCCCGGACACGCAGCACCGGGGTCATGGCCGGTCGCCCTCGGGTGTCACCCGGCCGTAGCCGCGGATGTCCGGGAACGGGGGCTCCTTGTCGGCCTGGAGGTCCACCTGGAAGGTGTTGAGGCACATGCCGAGCATGGTGAAGTTGCCGAGCGCGCCGATGGTGTCGACCAGGCCCTTGGCGCCGAAGTGTTCCAGGGCGGCGGCGAAGGTGTCGTCGGTGACGAAGTGCTCGTCGAGGATCTCCCGGCAGAAGCGGTAGAAGGCCTGGTCCGCCGGGTTCTCGAAGACGGCCTCGCGCCTCTCTGCGATCGCCTTGACCGCGGCCTCCGGGATGCCCGCCTCGACCGCCTGGTGGACGTGGGCGTTCCACGAGTACTGGGCGTCCCAGGTGCGGGCGGCCATCAGCAGCGCCAGCTCGCGCAGGTGCTTCGGCAGGGAGCAGTCGAAGCGGGCGAACGCGCCCAGCGACTCGGCGCGTTCGCACATCTCGGGGCTGTGCAGCCACACCCGGAACGGCCCACGGACGGCACCACGGCGACCGGCGATTCGGGCGGCCAACTCCTGCTGTCGCGGGGTCATTTCCTCATCGCTGAGAACGGGGAGCCTCATGGGGCCGATACCTGCCTTCTCTCTCCGGCGCACGTCCCGCACGGTGTGCGGTGCCAGTGAACGTACAGCCGGGTCCGGAAACCTCACCCCTCCCGGATTGCAAGGTAAAACTGCACGCCGGAGGCCCCCCGATCCTCGTCCGCCGACCTACCGTCGAGCAGCATGACCACCATCATCAAGGCCGCCGAGGTCCCGCTCCTCGACCGCGGCGGAGCCGTCGTCACGACCCCGCTCATCACCACGCCGTCGGCCGGCGGGGAGAACCGGATCACCAGCGGGATGAGCGTCTACCCGGTCGGCTCCGGGGCCCCGCTGCACTCGCACAACTGCGACGAGCACGTCACGGTCCTGGAGGGCGAGGCGGAGGTGTGGGTCGACGGCGAGGTGACCAAGCTCGTGCAGTACGACACCACCTACATCCCCTCCCCGGTCCCCCACCTCTTCCGCAACGTCGGCGACACCCCGCTGCGGATCCTGTGGGTGTACTCCTCGGGCCATGTCACCCGGACCTTCACGGAGACGGGCAGGACGGTGGAGCACCTGTCGGCGCAGGACCAGATGGGCAAGGACTGACACCCGGGCCCACGAACGCCGGACGCCGGCCCCGCGTGCTCGCGGTGGCCGGCGTCCGTGGCGTGCGGTCCGGTCAGTGCGCGCCGACCAGCTTCGGCGAACTGCCGCTGTCCGTCCCCTCCTTCGAGCTGCGCAGCGCGGCGATCCCGATGAACACCATGGACGACAGGCCGGCGAGAGCGAAAGCGGTGAAGCCCCACTCGCCGTTCCCGGAGGCGAGCAGCTGCCCGCCGAGCCACGGCCCGAAGACGGCGCCGAAGCGGCCCATGCCCGAGGTCCAGCCGACGCTGGTGGCGCGGTTGTCCGGGGTGGAGCGGATCGAGACCGTCGCGTAGATCATCGTCTGGGCGCTGTTGAGGAACACACCGGTGAGGAAGACGACCAGGGTGGTCACGCCCATCGGCATGTGGACGCTGAGCAGGAAGACCCCGGCCGCGGTGAGCGCGAACCACAGCGCCGAGATGCGCGGGGCGCCGAAGCGGTCGGCGGCCCGGCCCGCGACCAGCATGCCCACGATGCCGCCGAGGTTGAAGACGACGACGAAGGTGAGCGCGTTGGTCAGTTCGTAGCCCTCGGCGCGCATCAGCGTGGGCAGCCAGGTGGCGACGCCGTAGACCAGGAGGAGACCGCCGAAGGAGGCGACCCAGTAGAGCAGGGTCTGGATCCACTCGCCGCCACGGAACAGGGCGGCCAGCGCGTCCCAGCGGTCGGCGGCCGTCTTCTTCCCGCCCTTGGCGGCGGGCAGTTCGACGTCGTAGCGCTCGGCGAGCGCACTGGCCTCCTCGCCGCGGCCCTTGGCGACCAGGAAGCTCAGCGACTCCGGCAGGAACTTGGCGAGCACCGGAGCGAACAGCAGCGGCAGCACGCAGACCCAGAAGGCCGAGCGCCAACCGACCGGCTCCACCAGCCACTTGGCGACGTAGGCGGAGAGGATGCCGCCCGCGTGGTGGGCCGTCATCAGCAGGCCGATGACGATCGCGCCGCGGCCGCGCGGGGCGTAGTCGGAGACCATGCTGATCGCGGTGGGCAGCAGCCCGCCGAGGCCGACACCGGCGAGCGTGCGGCCGAGGCCGAAGACCTCGACGCTGCCGGAGAGCGCGCAGATCCCGGAGGCCAGCGAGAAGAGGATCACGCAGGCGACCATCAGCTTCTTGCGGCCGACGCGGTCGGCGACCGTGCCCGCGGTCAGCGCGCCGACCAGCATGCCGAAGGTGGCGTAGCTGCCGAGGTCGCCGGCCTGGTCGGGGGTGAGGCCGAAGGTCTTCGTCTCCAGCAGGTGGGGCAGCACCGAGCCGTAGATGAACATGTCGAGGCCGTCGAAGAGCACGGCCAGCCAGCACAGGCCGACGACCAGGAGAGCCAGTCTGCTGACGCGGGCGGCGGTCGGGGAGGGGGAGGAGGACATCGTTGGTTACCTCTCGTACTTGGTGCGCTAGACGCTAAGGAGCCACCTCCAAAGAGTCAACATTTTTGTCAACAATCTCATCAACGGTCTACGGGCGGTGTCCCGTGCGTGTGGAACGACTCGATGGTCTTCAGCCCCCAGGCCTGCCCCTTCTTGCGCTCCTCCTCCGTCCAGGTGACCAGCGGCCAGTCGGGTGCGAGCACCAGCCGGGTGAGCGGGTTGCACAGCTCGATGCGGTTGCCGCCGGGCTCGTAGACGTACAGGAAGAAGGTCTGCTGGATGGCGTGCTTGTGCGGTCCGGTCTCGATGAACACGCCGCTGTCGATGGCGAGATCGGCCGCCCGCAGGATGTCCTCGCGGGTGTCCGTCGCGAACGCGATGTGGTGCAGCCTGCCTTCGCTGCCGGTCCAGTCCTCGGTGTAGACGACGTCGTACGACTTGTTCGTGTACGTCAGCCAACGCGCCGCGATCCGCCCGGAGTTCAGCCGGATCTGCTCGGTGGGCCGGGCGCCGAGGACGTTCTGCTGGAACTCGGCGTTGGCGAGCACGTCGGCGGCGAGGAAGTTGATGTGGTCCAACCGCCGTACGCCCACTCCCCTGTTGGGCTTGGCCTGGGGCTGGTTCTTCAGGGCGGGCTTGAGTTCCTCCGGGGCCTGGTAGTACTCGCTCTCCCAGTAGAGGGCGTGTTCGTGGCCGTCGGGGTCGGTGGTCAAGTACAGCCTGCCGAGGCCGGGTTCGTCCTCGGCCCACTTGCCGGAGCCGCCCGCGGCCTCGATCGCTTCGATACGGCGGTGGAGGGCCTCCTCGCTGGAGGTGCGCAGGGCGAGCCGGCCGAGGCCGGGCCGGTCGCGGGCGGTGAGGACGAGGCTGTGGTGCTCGTAGTCGTCGTAGGTCCGCAGGTAGACGGTGTCGCCGTCCTGCCCGTTGACGGTGAGCCCCAGATAGTCGGTGAAGAAGGCGACGCTGGCGTCCAGGTCGGGGGTGAAGAGCTGGGTGTGGCCGATGTGGGCGATGTCGCCGAGCGGCGGAGTCATCGGTGACCTCCAAGGGGTCGTGCGGCGGCCCTGGGGAAGACGGTGCCGTCGAAGATCTTGCGGGCGGTGCGCACCACGGCGGTGCGACGGGAGGTGGGCAGGCCCTGGTGGGTGGTGTCGAGGCTGCTCTCGATGTCCAGGAACCCCGTGGGGTGTTCGATGCGGACCCGGTCGGTGCCGGGCGGGAGCGCGGCGGTCTCCGTGCCCACCCCGCCGGCGATCCGCAGCCCGGCGGCCACGCTCGCGGCGCCGAGCACCCCGATGGAGGTGTGGCAGCGCACGGGTATGAAGGTCCGGGTACTGACCGCGCCGCCTTCCCGGGGCGGGGCGAGCAGGGTGAGCTTGGGGACGGTCGCGTCGGACACGTCACCCAGGCCCATCAGACGCCCCGCTTCCAGGCGGATGGCGTGCAGCCGGTCGGCGAGCGCGGTGTCCGCCTCCAGGTCCTGCGGGGACTCGTAGCCGGTGACCTTGAGCGCGGCGGCCTCGATCAGAACGGTCGGCATGCCGTTGTCCACGCAGGTCACGGGCACGCCGTCGATCTCGTCCCGGGCCCTGCCGGTGGGCAGCAGGGGGTTGGCGCCCGGCGGGAACTCGATCACCACGGGTGCCGCCGTCCCGGGCACGCCCGAGATCTCGGCCTCGCCCGTGTAGTCGACACGGCCGCCGGGGGTCGGGAAGGTCGCCGTGGCGTGATCGCCGGAGTTGACCATGCGGATGCGCACGGAGGTCTCCCGCTCCCCCGCCGTGACCAGTCCGCGCTCCACAGCGAACGGGCCGACACCGGCGAGGATGTTCCCGCAGTTCTGACGGTCACTCACCTCCGGCTTGTCGACGACGACTTGGAGGAACAGGTAGTCGACATCGGCGTCCGGGTCGGCCGAGGGAGAAACGACGGCCACCTTGCTGGTGAGCGGGTGTGCCCCGCCCAGGCCGTCGATCTGCCGTTCGTCGGGGCTGCCCATGATCCGCAGCAACAGCTCGTCGCGCACGGCCGGTTCGGCGGGGAGGTCGGCGGCCAGGAAGTAGGCGCCCTTGGAGGTGCCGCCGCGCATCAGCATGCAGCGCACCTCCGCGGGCCCGGTCACTGGGTGTACTCCTCGTACGTCCGGTACGTCACGCCCAGCCGGGTGAGCGTCTCGCGCAACCCGTAGCGGTCCAGCCCGAGTTGGCCGTCGAGGAAGGCGGCGCGCGTCGCGGCCTCCTTGGCCTCGCGGGCTTCCGACTTCTCGACGGTCTCGCGGACGCGTTCGCGCGGGACGACCACGACTCCGTCGTCGTCGGCGAGGATCACGTCGCCGGGGCGGATCACCTGGCCGTCGATGGCGATCGGTACGTTGACCGAGCCGCCGGTGGCCTTGACGGTGCCCTGCGAGGAGACCGCGCGGGACCAGGCAGCGAAGCCCATGTCGCGCAGCTCCTGGGTGTCGCGGACACCGGTGTTCAGCACGACGCCCCGAACACCGCGTGTCTGGAGGGCGGTTGCGAACAGCTCGCCGAACAGTCCGTCCGTGCATGGGGAGGTGGTGGTGACGACCAGGATGTCGCCCTCGCCGCACTGCTCGACGGCCGCGTGGATCATGAGGTTGTCGCCGGGCCAGCTGAGCACGGTGACGGCGGTCCCCGCGACCCGTACACCCTGCTGGACGGGACGAATCTCGGGGCCCAGCAGGCCGGTTCGGCCCATCGCCTCGCTCACCGTCGCGACACCGTACGCGGCGAGCGCGTCGACGTCCTTCAGCTCGGCCTTGGGCGGGTTGGTGACGATCACGCCGCTCACGCCAGCTCCTTCGCGATCTGCGGGTAGGGACGCATGAACGCCTCGGCCATGGTCTTGTGGGCGAGACCCAGGTTGGGCCCCGCGTTCCGCTTGAGCTGGACGCCCCGGCGCACGGCGAGGTCGGTGTAGTAGTCCCACAGGTGCTGCTGGGCGCCCAGGCACTCCATGGCCTTGCGCTTGGTGTCCCAGACCTCGGTGATGTCGAGCAGGACCTCGGGCTTGAAGCCGCTCATCTCGGGCTGGTGCGGCTCGAAGTAGAAGACCGGCGGAGCGCCGATGATCTCGCCCTCGCCCGGGTAGCCGATGGCCTGCGCGAGCACCCGTGCCTCCAGGGCCATGCGGTTGGCCGCCGGGTGGTCGCCGTTGTACGGGTCCTCGACCGGGTGGGTGAGCACCACGTCGGGCTGGGTGGCGCGGTAGACGGCGACGAGCCGGTCGGTCAGCTCGGCGGTGGGGACGAGCGGGTAGTCGCCGGCGTCGAAGAAGCGGACCTCGGCGCCGAGGGTGGCGGCGGCGCGCTCGGCCTCGTCCCGCCGTATCGCCTTGATCTCGTCGAGCTTCTTGCCCTCGCGCCAGGCTTTCGCGGACTCCCCGCGCTCGCCGAAGGTCAGACAGGCGATCGTGACCTTCTCGCCCCGCGAGGCGGCCAGGGCGATGGCACCACCCGCGCGCCACACGAAGTCCCCGGCATGGGCGGTCACGACGAGCGTGGAACGTGGAGGGGCGGGCGCGTTGGCCTCGGTCATGCTGAATTCTCCTTGGTGGACAGGTGTGCGCCCGCCCCCGCGTCCCTCGGCGGCGCGTCAGTCGCGCAACGCCTCGATCACGCTGGTGAGATGGGCGCGGACGGCCTGTTCGGCCGCCTGCGGGTCCCTGGACCTGATCGTCTCGATCATCGCCAGATGCTGGTTCAGGGAGTGCTGCGGACGCCCCGGCCGGAGCGCCAACTGGAAGCGGTGACGCACCAGTTGGGCGTTGAGCCGCTCCAGCAGGTCCACGGCGGTCTGCTGGCCGGAGAACTCGCGGACCTTGGCGTGCAGGGTCTGGTTGAGTTCGGAGTAGGTCAGCGGCTCGCCGTCGGCCACGGCCTTGGTCATCGCCGTGCCCAGCTCCGTCAGCTCGGCGAGCTGCTCGTCGCTGGCGGCGACGGCGGCCTTCGCCGCGCACAGTCCCTCCAGGACCATGCGGCACTCGGTGATGGCGACCGCCTCCTCGACGGTCACCACCCGCACCCGGGAACCCCGGTTGCGGATCCGCTCGACGAGGCCCTGGGCCTCCAGATCGATGAGCGCGGCACGGATGCTGGCCCGTGTCACACCGAACTGCTCGGCGAGTTCGTTCTCCACCAGCCGCTGTGCTGGTGCCATCTCGCCGTGCAGGATCGCCTGCCGCAGCTGCGCGAGCGCATGCTGCTTGGCCTGCTCCCCGGTGCTCGGACGGGCTTCTTTCGGCATCGCTGCCCTCCCTGAGTGAGTGCCTGTCGAACCTAAATCTAGCCAAACAGGATTGTCAACAATTTTGTCATCCCTCTCGGTAGAGGGCGGTGAGCAGTTCCAGCACCGCCTGTGCGGCCGGGTGCGGATCGTCCCGCCACCACACCAGCCGTACGGCGATCGGCTCGGCGTCCCGCACCGGCCGGTAGACGACCCCGGGCCGCGGGTACTGGTTGGCGGTCGACTCGGCGGTGATCCCCACGCACCGGCCCGTCGAGATGACGGTGAGCCAGTCGTCGACGTCGTGCGTCTCCTCCACGGCGGGGCGCTGCTCCGGCGGCCACAGCTGCGGGGTCGTGGTGCCGGTACGGCGGTCCACCAGCAGGGTGCGGCCGGCGAGGTCGGCCAGCCGGACCGAGCGGCGCCGGGCCAGCGGGTCGTCGGCGGCCATCGCGCACAGCCGCCGCTCCAGCCCGACGATCGCCGACTCGAACCGCCGGTCCTCCAGGGGCCGCCGTACGACCGCGAGATCGCAGCTCCCCTCCCCCAGGCCCGCCGAGGCCGAGTTGACGCGGACCAGGTGGAGGTCGGTCCCCGGGTGCGCGGTGCTCCACCGGCGCTGGAAGGCGAGCGTGTGCCGGCCGAGCGCGGCCCAGGCGTACCCGACGCGCACCTGTGTGTGGCCCGAGACCGCCTCCCGGACCAGGTCGTCCACCTCGGCGAGCACCCGCCGCGCGTGCGCCACCACCCGCAGCCCGGTGCCGGTCGGGGTCACCTCGCGCGAGGTGCGCCTGAGCAGCCGTACGCCCAAAGCCCGTTCGAGCGAGGCCAGGGTCCGCGACACCGCGGCCTGGGAGACGCCGAGGGCCGCGGCGGCGTCGGTGAAGGTGCCCTCGTCGACGATCGCGACGAGGCATCGCAGCTGCCTGAGGTCCACCGAGCCATCCATGACTCCATCGTATAGATAATTACGATGATGCATTTTGCGTATCCGCGAACGCGCCGCACCATCGCACCATGCCGACCGCCTCCGTACGCCCCGCTCCCGCCGTCCCCGCGCCCGCCCCGCAGGTGTCCCGGGGCCGTCTGGCCGGGGTCGCGACCATGGTCGGCAGCGGTCTGTGCAACCAGACCGGAGCCGCGGTCGGCTCGCTGGCCTTTCCGGTCCTGGGTCCGGTCGGGGTGGTGGCGGTACGGCAGTACGTCGCCGCGGTCGTCCTGTGGGCCGTGGGCAGGCCCCGGCTGCGGTCCTTCACCTGGTCGCAGTGGTGGCCGGTGCTGCTGCTCGCCGTGGTGTTCGGGACGATGAACCTCTCCCTGTACACCGCCGTCGACCGCGTGGGGCTCGGCCTCGCGGTGACGCTGGAGTTCCTCGGCCCGCTCGCCATCGCCCTGGCCGCGACCCGGCGCCGGACGGACGCCTGCTGTGCGCTGCTCGCCGCGGCCGGGGTCCTCGTCCTGATGCGGCCGCGGCCCTCCACGGACTACCCGGGGATGGGGCTCGGTCTGCTGGCCGCGGTCTGCTGGGCGTCGTACATCCTGCTCAACCGCACGGTGGGCCGACGGCTGCCCGGCGCGCAGGGGTCGGCCGCCGCGGCCGGGGTCTCCGCCCTGCTGTTCCTGCCGGTCGGGATCCTGGTCGCCGTACGGCATCCGCCGACCCTCGCGGCCGCCGGGTGCGCCGTCGCGGCGGGCGTGCTCTCCTCCGCGGTGCCCTATCTCGCCGACCTGTTCACCCTGCGCCGGGTCCCGGCTCCGGCCTTCGGGCTGTTCATGAGCGTCAACCCGGTCCTTGCCGCGCTCGTCGGCCTGGTCGTCCTCGGGCAGCGGCTGGACTGGACGGAGTGGGCGGGCATGGCCGCCGTGGTGACGGCGAACGGGCTGTCCATCGCGACCTCCCGCCACCAGACCGAGGCTCAGCCCTCTGCGCGGCCGAGCCGGTAGCCGAAGCCGCGGCGGGTGTGGATCAGCGCCGGAGCGTCCTCGTCGACCTTGCGGCGCAGCCGGGAGACGAGCTTCTCGATCGCCTGGTCACCGCGGTACTCGCCCCACAGATGCCGCGAGATCTGCTCCTTGGAGAGCACCTGCTCCGCGTGGGTCAGCAGATGGCGCAGCAGCCGGTACTCGGCGGGCGTCAGGTCGAGCGGTCGGGCGCCGCGCCGGGCCCGGCAGGTCGCGTCGTCCAGGACCAGGTCGGCGTAGCCCGGCAGGGTCGCGGGCCGCCCCGCCCCGCGGCCGCGCAGCAGGAACTGGGCACGGGCCAGGACCTCGGCGATCCGCAGCGGCTTGGTGACGTAGTCCCCGGTGCCCGGGCCGAGTTCGGGGGTCAGCCCCGGGAGGGCGTCGCAGGTGGCCAGGAAGAGCACCGGGGGCCGGTCCGGCACCGCGGGCCTGCGACCCCCGGGTGGCAGACAGGCGTCCCACACGACCAGGTCGAAGCGGTCCCGCGCGAGACGGGCCAGGCCGTCGGCGCCGGTGCGGGCGGTGCCGACCCGGTATCCGGCCAACTCCAGCGTGGTGGCGAGCAGTTCCGCCTCCCGCGGGTCGCCGACGACGACCAGGACCCGCTGCCCGTCACCCCGGGGCGGCGACAGGGGCTTCTCCACGACGTGCTGGTGCATGGCAAGACCGTTCACGTGAGGCTCGCGCCGGCTCGGTCGGTGGGCGCCGGAACGGTGATCGGATCCTCGGCGTGGGCGACGAAGTCGTGGACCAGCCGCCGGAAGTACCGGGCGAGCAGCTCCAGTTCGCCGGACGACCAGTCCGCCAGGGCCAGTTCCACACCCCGGCGGCTCACCTCCCGTATCCGCTCCACCGCCGCGACGCCGATCTGCGTGAGCTGCACGCGCTGGGCCCGGCGGTCGTCGGGGTCCGCGATCCGGACGACGTACCCTCCCCTCTCCAACTGTCGCAGCTGGCGCGTCACATGGGACGCCTCCACGGACAGCCGGACCGCGAGGACCCCCGGGCGCAGCGGTTCGCTCTCGGCGATGTGCCGCAGGATGGCGACGGCGGCCCGGTCCAGGTCCAGCCCGGCCACGTTCATCAGCCGTTCGTGCTGGCGGGCGCGCGCGGCCAGATAGGTCATTCGGTTGAGACCCTTCTCGATCTCGACCACGTTCCCCGACACGGGTGCTGCCGGCGCGGGATTCTGTGCGGGCATGGGCGCCACCTCAGAGGTAGTTGCCTAACTTAAGTAATGCGAGATGCTTGCTTGACTTAAGTAACTCGCATGTGCTTGCCTAAGTCAAGCAAGACCCCCAGAGCGGGGTCCTCGTCGAGCGGACGAGGACCCCCGCGCCCAACCCGTGGGGACGGGGAACGGCGCGGTCTCCGGGCCCGGCACCCGGGCCGACTCCCCCCAGTCCGAAGCCGGGCCCGGAGACACCCCTCCTCAAGAAAGTGAGCACCCCATGGCCACGATGAAGTCCGTCCTCACCGCGAAGGACAAGGTCGACGTGGTGGAGGTCGAGCGCCCCGCGCCCGGCCCCAAGGACGCCCTGGTGAAGATCCGCGCCTGTGGCATCTGCGGCACCGACACGTTCTTCCTGCACATCGGTGGCGGCATGCCGCAGGGGCCGACCGGCCCGCTGCAGCCCATCCCGCTCGGCCACGAGCCCGCCGGCGAGGTCGTCGAGGTGGGCGCCGAGGTCTCCGGGCTCCAGGTGGGCGACCGCGTGGTCGTCAACCCGCAGGCGGCGCCCACCGGCATCATCGGCTGCGGGGGCGCGCTCGGCGGCATGGACGAGTACCTGCTCATCGAGAACGCCGAGGTCGGCACGAGTGTCGCGGTCTTCCCGGACGACGTGCCCTTCGACGTGGCCTCGCTCAACGAGCCGATGGCGGTCGCGCGGCACTGCGTGAACCGGTCCGGGGCGAAGCCCTCCGACAAGGTGGTCGTCTTCGGCGCCGGGCCCATCGGGCTGGGCGCGGCGATCTGGCTGAAGCTGCGCGGAGTCGAGAACGTCGTCGTCGTGGACATCATCCCCGAGCGGCTGGAGACGGCCCTCGCGGTGGGCGCGGACGCGGTGATCGACTCCGCGCAGGAGAACGTCACGGAGCGGCTGGCCGAGCTGCACGGCCCGGGGGCGAACGCGCTGGGCCAGCCGCGGGTCGGGACCGACATCTACATCGACGCGGCGGGCGCTCCCGCGGTCTTCCAGACGGTGGTGGACTCCGCGAAGTGGCACGCGAAGCTGGTGATGGTCGCCGTGCAGAAGAAGGGGGCGGACATCGATCTCGGCGGCATGCTGCGCAGTGAGCTGACGCTGATCGCTTCGCAGGGGTATCCGACGGAGATCTTCGAGGTCACGCCGGAGTTGGTGGAGCACAAGGAGCGGTTCGCGAAACTCATCAGTCATCGGGTGCCGTTCTCCGAGGTCGGGCGGGCGTTCGAGCTGGCGCTCACGCCGGGGGCTGCGGAGAAGGTCGTCGTGACGTTTGACTGACGGTCGGGCTGAAGAGTCGCGCGTCGGGGCTGGTCGCGCCCGCGCGGCGGAGCCGCACATCGACACAGCCCCGCGCCCCTAGGGAAACGCGGTCATCGGTAATTGGACAGGGACCCCCACCCCATGATCGACAATCTGTACGACCTTCCCCATCGGCGGCCCCGACTCATCGACTCGGCGCTCGCTCTCGCGCTCTTCGCCTGTGCGTTGCCCGGCAGTCTCGTCACGTTGCCGGGCGGCGAGGCGGTGGTCCCCTGGTGGCCCGGAGTGCTACTCACCGGTGTGGCCTGCGCGGCGCTTCTCTGGCGGCGTGGCCGTCCGCGGATGACGGCCGCCGCCACCGCCCTGTGCGCGACCGCCGTATCCGCGCTCGGGTACATCCTCACCGTCCTGCTGCTCGGGCCGCTCATGGTCGCCCTGTACTCGCTGGCCGTGCGCACCGACCGCAGGACCGCCAACACCTTCGCCTTCTCGGCGATCGCGCTGCTGGTCACGGCGTCCCTCCTGGTCGGCCCCGACGACGAGCCCCTGGTCCTCAAGCTGCTCGGGCCCGCCGCGTGGCTGTTGCTGCCGACCGCGCTCGGCACCCTCAACCGGCTCCGCGCGGCCTACCTGGAGGCCGTCCGGGAACGCGCCGAGCACGCGGAGCGCACCCGGGAGCAGGAGGCGCGGCACCGGGTCACCGCCGAGCGGATGCGCATCGCGCGGGACCTGCACGACGTCGTCGCCCATCACCTGGTCCTCGCGAACATCCAGGCCGGCGCGGTCACCCGGCTGCTGCCCGCCCGGCCGGACGAGGCCGGGACGATCGCCGCCGAGCTGTCCGGTACGACCTCCTCCGCACTGCGTGAACTCAAGTCCACCGTGGGCCTGTTGCGGCACGACGCCGACCGTCCCGCCGACGCGGACCGGCCGCCGGAGCCCACCCCGGGGCTGGCCCGGCTGCCCGAGCTGGCCGCCTCCTTCCGGCACGCCGGACTCACGGTCACCCTCCTGACCGTGGGCGAGCCCCGGCCGCTGCCCGCCGGCGCCGACCTCACGGCGTACCGGATCGTGCAGGAGGCCCTCACCAACGTCACCAAGCACGCGGCCACCCGGGCGGCCGAGGTGCGGCTCACCTACTCCCCCACCAGCCCGACCGTCACGGTGACCGTCAGCAACGACGGCACCCCGCGACCCGCCAACCCCCTTTCCGTGAACGGCGGTTACGGCATCGTCGGGATGCGCGAGCGGGCCCGTTCCGCGGGCGGGCGACTGCGGACCGGGCATCGCGCCCAGGGCGGCTTCGAGGTCGTCGTGGAGCTGCCGCTGCACGCGGAGCGTGCCGCCGCCTGATCCGTGTCGTCCAGACCACAACCGATTCAACTTGCTTAAGTCAATCAATTGCGATTCACTTGAGTGAGTCAAGCAATCCCCTGCTTTCGACGCCCTTGCCCGACCCCCTTCCTTTCTCGACCCCTTCCTTTCTCGACGGAGGCCCCAGCCATGTCCGACGCCCTTGCCCGACCCGCCGACGCGGGGACCTCGTCCCCGCCGAAGCCGAACGCCGTGGTGGCGGTGCTGGCTCTGGCCGGAATCGTCGTCTCGCTGATGCAGACCCTGGTCATCCCGATCGTTCCTGAGCTGCCGAAGCTCCTGGACGCCCCGGCCTCGGACACCGCCTGGGCGGTCACCGCCACCCTGCTCGCCGCGTCCGTGGCCACGCCGGTGGTCGGCCGGCTCGGGGACATGTTCGGCAAGCGCCGGATGCTGCTGCTCAGCATCGTGCTGCTGGTGGCCGGCTCGGTGGTCTGCGGCCTCGCCGACTCGCTCGTCCCGATGATCATCGGTCGTGCCCTGCAGGGGCTGGCCGCCGCGGTAGTACCGCTCGGCATCAGCATCATGCGGGACGCGCTGCCCGCCGACCGGCTGGCCGGGTCCACCGCGCTGATGAGCGCCTCCCTCGGTGTCGGTGGTGCGCTGGGCCTGCCCGCCGCCGCGTTCATCGCCGACAACTGGAACTGGCACATCCTCTTCTGGGTCTCCGCCGCGCTCGGCGCGCTCTCCTTCGCCCTGGTCCTGCTGATCATCCCCGAGTCGAAGGTGCGCTCCGGCGGCCGGTTCGACCTGGTCGGCTCGCTGGGGCTGTCGGCCGGTCTGGTCTCGCTGCTGCTGGCCGTCTCCAAGGGCGGTGACTGGGGCTGGACCAGTGGCTCCACGCTGGGCCTGGGTGCCGCCGCGATCGCGATCTTCCTGGCCTGGGGCTGGTGGGAGCTGCGCAGCTCGCAGCCGCTGGTCGACCTGCGCACCACCGCGAAGCCGCAGGTGCTGTTCACCAACCTGGCCTCGGTCGCGCTCGGCTTCTCGATGTTCGCGATGTCCCTGGTCCTGCCGCAGCTGCTCCAGCTGCCGACGCAGACCGGCTACGGCCTCGGCAAGTCGATGATGACCGTCGGTCTGGTGCTGGCCCCGCAGGGCCTGGTGATGATGGCCATGTCCGCCGTCTCCGCGGCCGTCACCAAGGCCAAGGGCCCCAAGGTCACCCTGATGATCGGCGCGCTGATCGTGGCCGGCGGCTACGGCCTCAACATCGTCCTGATGTCCGAGGTCTGGCACCTCATCCTGGTCTCCTGCATCATCGGCGCCGGTGTCGGCTTCACCTACGGGGCGCTGCCCGCGCTGATCATGGGCGCGGTCGACCCGTCCCAGACCGGTGCGGCCAACAGCCTCAACACCCTGATGCGGTCCCTGGGCACGTCCTTCGCCAGCGCCCTCGCCGGTGTGATCCTCGCCCAGATGACCACGGACTTCGGCGGCACCGCGCTGCCCTCCGAGAACGGCTTCAAGGTCGTCATGGCCATCGGGGCGGGCGCGGCACTCCTCGCCTTCGTCGTCGCGACCTTCATCCCGAACCGCCGTCAGTCCGCGCAGCCCGCGCCGGTGGACGGTCCGACGGAGCCGGCGGAGGTCGCCGCGAAGGCGTGACGCCGGGCCACCGAAGCGAGCGGCCGCTGCCCCTGGTGGGCGGCGGCCGCTCGGCGTATCGACGTGCGCGCTCTACTTGATCACCGCGTTCGCCACCACGACCACCACGCCCAGCATCGCGTCGACCGCCCCGATGGTGATCGCCACCGTCCACGGGCGGTGGGACCAGCGGGCCGTCACCAGGCCGAGGGCGAACAGGAGGGCGATGTTGAGGGCGAAGGCCGGGTATTCGACGCCGTCGGCCGGCCACCAGCCCCACCCGGCACCGGCGAGGACGAAGGCGGTCGGCAGGACGGCCGCGACCAGGGGCCACTCGTCGGCGAGCGTGCGCAGGGCGTCGCCGCGGCGGTGCGGGGTGCGCTCGGCGATGTAGTGGGCGTATCCGTGCGCGAGGGCGGAGGCGAGTGCGGTGACCAGCAGCCACGCGGCGTCGTAGCGGCGGCTGTCCCGGGAGGTGTGCCCGTACTGGGTGAGCGCGGCGACCATCGAGCACGCGAGGACCGCGCCGTAGACCCCGCCGAAGAGCACGGCCTCCCGGGTGTCGTGCCGGGCGCCGTCGGGCCCGGTCTCCCCCGTGCCCTGCGTGTCTGCCATGCCCTCCACGATCACCCGGGCCCCGGCGGTCCGCCAGTCCGCGACGACATGTCCGCTCACCTGCGCCGATACCCCACACTGTGTCGGCACCCGGCCGGGACCGGCCCCGCTAGGGTCGCCCCATGGACCACAGCTTCGTACTGCACATCCCCGACGCCGAGCTCGAACCCGAGCCGCTCGCGCCGGAGCAGATCGTCTCCGGGAACCCCGAGGTCACCGGGAAGGTCGTCTGGGAGTCCGCGGACGGCCGGCAGGTGCGGGGCGTCTGGCAGATCACGCCCGGCGTGGTCACCGACACGGAGGCGGACGAGCTGTTCGTCGTCGTCAGCGGCTCGGCGACCATCGAGGTCGAGAACGGCCCGACGCTCCGGGTGGGCCCCGGCGACCTGGCCGTCCTGCGCGAGGGCGACCGTACGACATGGACCGTGCACGAGACCCTGCGCAAGGCGTACGCGATCAGTCTGTGAGCGGCGCCGCCGTGGTGCCCCTGATCTCCAGTGCGGGGGCCGCCAGTTGGGTACGGCTCTCTCCCCCGCGTCCCTCGAAGCGGTCGAGCAGGCAGCGGGCCGCGCGGCGGCCGACCTCGTGGCTGGCGTTGTCGACCGTGGTCAGCCAGACGTGCCGTAGCCGCGCGATGCTCGTGTTGTCGTAGCCGACGACGGAGAGGTCGCGCGGGACGGCGAGGCCCAGCTCCTCGGCGGCCGACACCGTGCCGATCGCGGTGATGTCGTTGACGGCGAAGACGGCCGTGGGCCGGTCCGCGCGGCTCAGCAGCCGGACCGTCGTGCGGTAGCCGCTCTCCTCGGTCATGTCGCTGGGCTCGACGACGGAATCGGCGGCGAGCCCGTGCGCCCGCATCGTCGCCTCGAAACTGCGTCTGCGCAGCTCGCCGACGGCCCCGAAACCCGCGATGTGGGCGATCCGGCGGTGCCCCAGTCCGATCAGGTGCTCGGTGACCAGCCGGGCGCCGTGCTCGTCGTCGTTGGCGACGACGTCCACCCCCGGCAGCACCGGCTCGCGCGCACCCGCCACCACGACCGGGAGCCGCTCGGCGACCGCGCCGAGCGCGTCGGGGTCGGGCAGCGTGCCGACGACGATCAGGCCGTCGACCCCGAGGTCCAGGAAGGGCCCGGCGGGGTCCTGTCCGGTACGGCGGTTGAGGCGGGCGTCGGCCAGGAGCATCCGCAGGCCGTTGTCGTGGAGCAGGGAGTTCAGGCCGTCGAGCAGGTCGACGAACCAGGGGTTGCGCAGGTCGTTCAACAGGACACCGACCGTGCGGGTGCGCTGTTCGCTGAGGCTGCGCGCGGCGGCGTTCGGGCGGTAGCCGAGCTCGCGCACCGCCCGCAGGACGGCCTCCCGCTTCTCCGGGCGCACCTGGTCGGAACCGCGCAGGACGAGGGAGACCAGCGACTTCGAGACACCGGCCCGGTCGGCCACGTCACGGATCGTCGGCGCTCTCATGGATGGACCGTTCCATGAGCCTGTACGGCTTGTCAAAGGCTTGACAGCGGGTGAATACGGCGCACAAGGTGACCTGGACAGGTTCTGGAACGGTCCAAAGAGGGGCTCCCATGGTCGATACGCTCGGTGTCGCCGTCGTCGGATTCGGCTGGATGGGCCGGGTGCACACCCAGGCGTACGCCCGCATCCCGCACCACTACCCGCGGCTGGCCCTGCGTCCGGAGCTGGTGACCGTCGCCGAGGAGGTGCCGGGCCGGGCCGAGGAGGCCGCCGCGCAGTACGGGTTCGCCGCGACGACCCGGGACTGGCGCGAGGTGGCCGCCGACCCGCGGATCCAGGCGGTCAGCATCACCGCCCCGAACTTCCTGCACCGCGAGATCGGTGTCGCGATGGCGGAGGCCGGCAAGCACATCTGGATCGAGAAGCCGGTCGGCCTGACCGCCGAGGACGCCCGCGCGGTGGCCGACGCGGCGGCGAAGGCCGGCGTACAGAGCGCGGTCGGCTTCAACTACCGCAACGCGCCCGCCGTCGAGGCCGCCCGCGAGCTGATCGCCTCCGGCGAGATCGGCGCGGTCACGCACGTCCGCATCCGCCTCTTCAGCGACTACGCGGCCCATCCTCAGGGCGCTCTGACCTGGCGGTACGAGCGCGAGCGCGGCGGCAGCGGGGTCCTCGGCGACCTCGCCTCGCACGGTGTGGACCTGGCCCGCTTCCTGCTCGGCGACATCACCGCGCTGACCGCCGACACCGCGGTCTTCGTCCCGGAGCGCGCCCGCCCGACCGGCGCCACCGCCGGCCACACCCTCGCCACCGGCGACCTCGGCCCGGTCGAGAACGAGGACTACGTCAACTGCCTGCTGCGCTTCGCCTCCGGTGCCCGCGGGGTCCTGGAGGCCTGCCGGGTCTCGGTCGGCGAGCAGAACAACTACGGCTTCGAGGTGCACGGCACCAAGGGCGCGGTGTTCTGGGACTTCCGCCGCATGGGCGAGCTGCGCGTGAGCCGCGGCACCAGCTACCAGGACCAGCCGGTCAGCACGGTCTACGTCGGGCCGGGCGACGGCGAGTTCGGCGCCTTCCAGCCGGGTGCGGCCAACGCCATGGGCTACGACGACCTGAAGGTCGTGGAGGCGCAGCGGTTCCTGCGCTCGATCGCCGAGGGCGTCCCGTACGGCGCCACGCTCACCGACGCCGTGCACAGCGCGACCCTGCTGGACGCGATGTCGCGCTCGGCGGAGAGCGGGGCGTGGGTCTCCGTCCAGGCACCGGAGTGACGGTCCGGGTGCAGCTGCGGGCGCGTCGTGGCCCGCAGCCGAGGGTTCGTCATCCGGCAGGTTGGGTCATGTCCGGGTTGCCGTAGTACGCGTCGGGGCCGTGCTTGCGGGTGTAGTGGCGGTCCAGGAGGTGGCGGGGCGGTGGGGGTGTCGAGGCCAGGGCCATGGTGTGCAGGGCGATGTCGGCGACGGCCTCGCAGATGATGGCGTGTTCCAGGGACGCGCGGGCGGTGGCGCCCCAGGTGAAGGGGCCGTGGTTGGCGACGAGGGCGCCGGGGACCTCGACCGCCCGTTGGTCGTCCGCGTCGAGGAGGTCCACGATGACGCGGCCGGTGTTGTACTCGTAGTCCTTCGCGCACTGTTCGGGGGTCAGGTCGGGGGTGCAGGGGACGGGGCCGTTGAAGGTGTCGGCGTGGGTGGTGCCGAGGACGGGGATGTCGCGGCGGGCCTGTGCGAAGGCGACCGCGTGGGTGGAGTGGGTGTGGGTCACGCCCCCGATCGACGGGAACGCCAGGTAGAGGCAGCGGTGGGTCTCGGTGTCGGTGGAGGGGCGCAGGTGTCCGTCGAGGACCGCGCCGTCGGAGAGCCGGACGGTGACCAGGTCGTCGAGGGTGAGATCGGAGTAGGGCACGCCGGAGGGCTTGATGACGAAGACTCCGGCCTCGCGGTCGACTCCGCTGACGTTGCCCCAGGTCAGGGTGGCGAGGCCGACCTGGGGGATGGTGAGGTTGGCGTCCAGTACCTCTTGCCGCAGACCGTCGCGCACGTGCAGGTTCATCGGTCGTTCCCCTCAGAGGGCCTGGGCGAGGCGGTGGTAGGCGGCGTTCCAGCGGATCTCCTTGGCGAGCTGGGCCGCGCTGGTGCTCTCGTCGATGACCAGGAGTTCGGTGCCGGTCATGGCGGCGAAGTCGCTCAGGGTCTCCGCGTCGACGGCCGAGCTGAGCACGGTGTGGTGCGGGGCGCCGGCCAGCAGCCAGCCCTCGGCCGACTCCGCCAGCGACGGACGCGGCTGCCATACGGCCCGGGCGACCGGGAGTTGGGGCAGTGGCTGGCTCGGCGCGACGACGTCGACGGCGTTGGCGGTCAGGCGGAAGCGGTCGCCGAGGTCGGCCAGGCCCACGACCAGGGCGGGGCCAGGAGCGGCGTCGAAGACGAGGCGGACGGGGTCCTCGCGGTCGCCGATGGCCAGGGGGTGGATCTCGCAGCTGGGGCGGCGGGCGGCCACGGAGGGGCAGACCTCCAGCATGTGGGCGCCGAGGATGCGCGGGGTGCCCGGGCCCAGGTGGTAGGTGTAGTCCTCCATGAAGGTGGTGCCGCCGGGCAGGCCCTGGCCCATGACCTTCATCGTGCGCAGCAGCGCGGAGGTCTTCCAGTCGCCCTCGCCGCCGAAGCCGTAGCCGTCGGCCATCAGGCGCTGCACGGCGAGCCCCGGGAGCTGGCGCAGTCCGCCGAGGTCCTCGAAGTTGGTGGTGAAGGCGGTGAAGCCGCCGTCGGTGAGGAAGGTGCGCAGGCCCAGTTCCTGGCGGGCGGCGTGGACGAGGGAGTCGTGGCGGATGCCGCCGGGGCGCAGGGCCGGGACGATGTCGTACGACGCGCAGTACTCTTCCGCGAGTTCGGCCGCCGCCTTGTCCTCGACGGCGTCCACCACGGCGACCAGGTCGTTGACGCCGTAGGTGTTCACGGAGAACCCGAACCGCATCTGCGCCTCGACCTTGTCGCCCTCGGTCACGGCCACGTCGCGCATGTTGTCGCCGAACCGCGCAAGGCGCAGCGAGCGGGCGGCGTGGCGGCCTGCGGCGGCCCGGGACCAGGCGGCGATCCGCCCGATCACGCGCGGGTCGGTGGCGTGCCCGGCGACGATCTTGCGGTCGATGCCGAGGCGGGCCTCGATGTGCGCGAACTCCCGGTCGCCGTGGGCGGCCTGGTTGAGGTTCATGAAGTCCATGTCGATGCTCGACCAGGGCAGCGACAGGTTGTACTGCGTGTGCAGGTGCAGCACCGGCCGGTCCAGGGCGCTCAGGCCGGCGATCCACATCTTCGCCGGGGAGAAGGTGTGCATCCACACGATCAGGCCCACGCACCGGTCCGAGGCGGTGGCCTCCAGGCAGAGCCGCCGGATCGAGTCGGCGTCGGTGAGGACCGGCTTCCAGACGACCCGCAGGGGGATCGGGCCGGCCGCGTCGAGCCGTTCGGCGATCTGCCGTGCCTGGTGGGAGACCTGCTCCAGGACGTCGTCGCCGTACAGTCCCTGGCTGCCGGTGAGAAACCAGATCTCGTTGTCCGGGTAGGGGGTGGTGTTGCTTTCCATGAGGGCTTTCCTGTTCAGGAGGAGGGGGTTGCTTCGGTGCGGATACGGCGCAGGCGGTGCATGACGTCGTTCGCGCCGCGGCCGAAGTAGTCGTGCAGCAGCCGGTATTCGGCGTAGAGGCGGTCGTAGGCCGCGGCACGTTCCGGGTCCGGCTGGTAGACGCCCCGGTCGGCCCGGCCCATGGCGTCCGCGGCCGCCCGGATGTCGGCGTACGCCCCGGCGGCGACCGCCGCGTGCATCGCGGCTCCCAGGGCGGGGCCCTGGGTGGAGCCGATGACGCCGAGCGGGCGGCGGGTGACGTCGGCGTAGATCTGCATGAGCAGCGCGTTCTTCGTCAGGCCGCCCGCGATGATCAGCTCGGCGACCGGCACCCCGGCGGCCTCGAAGGCGTCGATGATCGTGCGGGTGCCGAAGGCGGTGGCCTCCAGCAGCGCGCGGTAGATGTCTTCCGGACGGGTGGACAGGGTCTGTCCGACGACGACCCCGCTGAGGTCGTGGTCGACCAGGACGGAGCGGTTGCCGCTGTGCCAGTCCAGCGCGACGAGCCCGTGCTCGCCGACCCGCTGCCCGGCCGCGAGGGCGGTGAGGTGCTCGTGCGGGTCACGGCCGAGGGCGGCCGCCTCCTCGGCGTACGCGGCGGGGAATCCCGTCCGCACGAACCAGCCGAAGATGTCACCGACCCCGCTCTGGCCCGCCTCGTAGCCCCACAGTCCGGGCAGGATGCCGCCGTCGACCACCCCGCACATGCCCGGCACCGCGCCGTGGCGGTCGGAGCTCATCACATGGCAGGTGGAGGTGCCCATGATGGCGACCATCCGGCCCGGCTCGACCGCTCCGGCGGCGGGGGCGGTGACATGGGCGTCGACATTGCCGACGCACACCGCGATGCCCTCCGGCAGCCCCGTCCAGGCCGCGGCCTCGGCGGTCAACCGACCCGCGCAGTCGCCGAGTTGGCCGATGGGGTGCTCCAGCTTCCCGGTCACGAAGTCGGCGAAGTCGGGGTTCAGGGCCGCCAGATACGCCCGGGACGGGTAACTGCCGTCCTGGAGCTGGCCCTTGTACCCGGCGGTGCAGGCGTTGCGGACGTACGTCCCGCACAGCCGCCACACGATCCAGTCCGCCGCCTCCACCCACCGCTCGGTACGGCGGTAGATCTCCGGGTCCTCCTCCAGCAGTTGGAGCGCCTTGGCGAACTCCCACTCCGAGGAGATCCGGCCGCCGTACCGCTCCAGCCACGCCTCCTTCCGCTCCGCGGCGAGCGCGTTGATCCGGTCCGCCTGGGCCTGGGCGGCGTGATGGCGCCACAGCTTGACGTAGGCGTGCGGGCGGTCCACGAGGCCCGGCAGCTCACACAATGGCGTGCCGTCCGCGAGCACCGGCAGCACCGTGCACGCCGTGAAGTCCGTCCCGACGCCGATGACTTGATCCGGTCGCACGCCCGCCGCCGTGAGGGCTTCGGGCACGGCGTGCCGCAGGACGTCGATGTAGTCCGACGGCACCTGAAGGGCCCAGTCGGGCGGCAGCGGGGTGCCGTCGGGCAGCTCCCGGTCCAGGACCGCGTGCCGGTACCCGTGCTCGGCCGTCCCCAGCTCTGCGCCGTCCCGGACCCGGACCACGACGGCCCGTCCGGACAGCGTCCCGAAGTCGACTCCGACGACGCACGGTTCGGGCGTCCCGACTGCCTCGTGCTCGGCGTTCACCGGCTGCTCCTCTCTCGCGTTCGACATTTCGATCCATGTTCGGCTCTCTGTGGACGCCGACTCGTCAAGGCGTCCGACACCGGACCGCTAACTCCGGCTTCTGCCGAAGTAGCGGGCCCGCGCCCGGTCGAGGAGGATGGCGACGCCGAGGACCGCGCCCTGGACGACCTGCTGGTCGTAGGGGCTGACCTTGAGCGCGAGCAGGCCGTTGGTGATGAACTCCAGCAGGATCGCGCCCGCCGCGATACCCGCGATCCGGCCCTCTCCCCCGGACAGCGACATCCCGCCGACCACCGCGGCGGCGATCGCGGTCAGCTCCCAGCCCGCGCCGACCGAGGGGTCGGCGACGTTCATACGGCCGATCACCAGGATGCCGACCAGGCCGGCCAGCGCCGAGCTGGCGATGTAGGTGGAGGTGATCCGGCGGGCGGTCGGGATGCCGGCCAGCCGGGCGGCCTCCTTGTTGCCGCCGACCGCGTAAATCTGGCGGCCCACGTAGGTGCGTTCGAGGACGAACCAGGCGATGACCGCGGCGCCGACGAAGAACAGTGCGGGGACCGGCACCTGGCCGATGTAGTACTGGCTGAGGTTGCTGAACAGCGGGTCGAGGTTGTTGATGGGCGAGCCGCTGGTGATCGCGAGGGCGGTGCCCTGGGCGACGGTGTAGGTGACCAGGGTGATCACGAAGGGCGGCACGTTCAGGCGGGTGACCATGGCGCCGTGCCACAGGCCGACCGCGCCGCAGATCACCAGCGTGATCACGATCGCGAGGGGCGCGGGCAGCCCCTCGTTGACATTCAGCCAGGCGGCCAGGATGCCGGCGAGGCCCGCCAGCGCGCCCACCGACAGGTCGATGCCGCCGGTGAGGATGACCAGGGACTCGCCGATCGCGAGGATGCCGACCTGGGAGAGGTCCCGGCCCATCACCTGGAGGTTGCCCACCGCGGTGTAGGTCTCCGCGTTGGCGGCGATCCCCGCGAACACCAGCACACAGGCGATGATCACGCCGGCCTCCGGGGAGGCGGCGAGCCTGCGGGCGAGGGTGGACGCGGCCGAACGGGGCGGCGGGGCGACCTCGTTCGGGGCGAGCGTGCTCTGCGCGCTCATGCTGTGGCTCCGTTCGTCACGTCGTGGTGGTGGTCGAGGGAGGCGGTGCCGGCCGCGGCCGTCATGATCCGTTCCTTGGTGGCGTCGGCCCGGTCGATGACCGTGGCGACCCGGCCGTGGTTCATCACGGCGATGCGGTGGCAGATCCACAGCAGTTCCTCCAGTTCGGAGGAGGCGACGACGACACCCATGCCTTCCTGGGCCGCCCGGTCGATCAGCTGGTAGATCTCCGCCTTCGCGCCCACGTCCACCCCGCGGGTCGGTTCGTCGAGCAGCAGGAGCCGCGGCCGGGCGGCGAACGCCCGGCCGAAGATGGCGCGTTGCTGGTTGCCGCCGGAGAGCGAGCCGATGGGCTGTTCCACCGACTGCATGCGCACGTTGACGTTCTCGGTGATCTTCCGTGCCTCGGCGCGCTCCCGTCCCGGTCCGAGCAGACCCCGGCGGCTGATCCGTCTGAGCACCGAGAGGACGACGTTCGACCGGATGGAGGCGAACAGGACCAGCGACTGTTCCTTGCGGTCCTCCGGGATGAGCGCGATCCCGGCCGCCACGCCGTCGCCCGCGCCGCGCGGCCGGTAGGACCCGCCGCCCAGCCGCATCCGGCCGCCCGTCGAGGGCTGCGCGCCGGCGATCGTGTGGACCAGACGGCTGCGCCCCGAGCCCATCAGCCCGGCGACGCCGAGGATCTCGCCCTCGCGCACCTCCAGGTCGACCGGGCCGAGCCCGTCCGCGGTCAGTTCCTCGGCCTGCAGCAGGACCGGGCTCGTGGCCGGTGGCGCCTTGGGGTCGCCCTGGGCGACCTCGCCGCCGACCATCTCCCGGATCAGCCGTTCCTCGGTGGCCTCGGCCGGTTCGAGGTCGGCCACCAGCCTGCCGTTGCGCAGGACCAGGACGCGGTCGCTGATCTCCCGCACCTCGTCGAGGCGGTGGCCGATGAACAGCACCGTGCCGCCGCCCTCGGCGAGCCGGCGGGCCAGGCCCAGCACCATCGCGGCCTCGACGGGGCCCAGCGAGGAGGTCGGCTCGTCCAGGATCAGCAGCTTGGGCTCGCGGCCCCAGGCCTTGGCGATCTCGATCATCTGCCGGGTCGGCACCGGAAGGGTGCGCACCTCCCGGCTCACCGGGATCGTCGCGGCGGACAGGCCGATCTCCGCCAACATGGCCTCCGCCTCGGCCCGTTGGGACGCGCCGTCCACCAGGAACCGCCGCTTCGACTGCCGCGGCCGGCGGCCCAGCAGGAGGTTCTCCGCCACCGAGAGCTGGCCGACGAGGGGGAACTCCTGGGAGACCATGGCGACTCCGAGCTGCCCGGCCGCCTCGGTGGATCCGGCGGCCAGCGGCTCGCCGCCGATCAGGATCTCGCCGGCGTCCCGGTGGACCGACCCGGCGAGCGTGCCCATCAGGGTGGACTTCCCGGCCCCGTTCTCGCCGACGACGCCGACCACCTGCCCGGCGTAGAGGTCGAGTTCGGGCAGGTCGAGGACGCGGACGGGACCGTAGGACTTGTGCACCCCCCGCAGCCGCGCGGTGACCGCGCGGCCGGGGGCGTTCGGTGTGCCCGTCATGCTCAGCCGATCCCGAGCTGCGACTGGAGCGACTGGTAGGCGCTCAGGTCGGACTTGGTGACCAGGCCCACGCCCGAGTTGAGCGTCGAACCGTCCTTCTCCAGATAGGGCTTGACGATCGCCATCGTGGCGGCCTTGCCCAGCACCTTCTCCGCGGCCAGGAGGTACGCCCCGGTGTAGCCCTGGGCGTACGGCATCTGCACGACCGTGCCGGAGATGACGCCGGACTGGATGAACTTCAGCGTCTGGGCGTCGGAGTCGTCGGAGACGATGTGCACCGAGGCCGTCTTGCCCGCCGAGGTCACCGCCTGGGCCAGCGCGGGGCCGTCGTAGGAGTAGACGCCGTAGAGGCCGTTGACGTCCGGGTTGTTGGCCAGGATGGTCTCGGCGTCCGAAGTCGCCGTGCTGGCCTGGAGGTTGTCGTTGACCTTCTGCGCGACCGTGATCTTCGTGCCCTTGAGCGCGGCCTCGAAGCCGGCGATCCGCTGCGTGGCGTTGGAGGCGGTGAGCGAGCCGACCAGGATGGCCACCTTGCCCTTGCCGTCCAGCACCTGCTTCATCGCGGTGCCGGCCTGGAAGCCCGCGGTGTAGTTCGGGGTGCCCAGGTAGAGCGAGGCGGCGTCGGTGCCGGGCAGCGGGGAGTCGATCGCGAGGACGTCGATGCCCTTCTGGACGTCGGTGTGGATGGTCCCGGCGGCCGAGGTCGGGTCGATCGCCGAGATCGAGTAGCCGGTGATGCCCTGCGAACGCAGGGTCTCCAGCTCGGAGTTCTGCTCCGTCAACTTGCCGTTGGGCGGCGCGAAGTAGGTGCACTTGCTCTTCGCGAGGCCGAGGTCGGAGCAGCCCTTGAGGAAGCCGACCTGGCCCGCCTTCCAGTAGTCGGCGGCCACGTTCACGACCATCGCGATGTCGACCTTGGAGAGGTCCTTGCCGGCCAGCGCCGACTTCAGGGCCGCGTCGAGCTTGGCGAGGTTCTTCTGGTTGAAGGTGACCGACCCGGCGAGCGCGACCGGTGCCGCACTGGAACCCGCCGAACTGGAGCCCGCGTCGGAGCCGGTGGAGTTCTTGGAGCAGCCGACGGCCGTGAGCGCGATGAGTACCGTGCCCGCGACGGCCACCGTGCGGGCTCGTTTCGTTCCGAACATGAGGGATCAGCGCCTTTCAGGCAGGGCGGACGGAGGCGTGCCCGACCGGTGTCGGGACGCACGGGTGTGCAAGTGGTGGACGGTGAAGGTGAGTTCGGGCTGTCGGTGCACAAAGGGCGTGCCGGGCTTGGCGCATGGCGAACCGTCAGCCGCTCGTCGGACCGCCGGTGGGGGCCGGGTCAGGCGGTGGCCGTGTCATCGACCGGAGGCGGACGCGAGGCGCCGACCGGCCGTGTTCGTCGTACGGAGAGGTCAGGCCCGGGGCCGGGCTGCCGAGGCCCGGACGACCAGGCTGGGCTGGATGGTGGCGTACGGCGTCTCGGCGGGCGCCGGGGTGGCCGTCGCCGGGTCGCCGATGATCCCGATCAGCGCGCGCAGGGCGCGCCGGCCGAGTTCGTCGAAGTCCTGGCGGACGGTCGTCAGCGGCGGACCGAAGTACTCCGCCTCGGGGATGTCGTCGAAGCCGATGACACTGATGTCCTCGGGCACCCGGTGCCCGGCCTGCTGAAGGGCCCGCAGCAGACCGAGCGCCATGTGGTCGTTGGCGCAGAACACGGCGGTGACGTCGGGGTCGGACGCGATCCGCCGGCCGTGCTCGAATCCGGTACGGGCCGTCCAGTCGCCGGCGACCAGCGGCTCGGGCACCGGCGCGCCCCGCTTCTCCAGGGCGCGCCGCCAGCCCGACTCGCGCTCCTGCGCGTCGAGCCAGGAGCGCGGCCCGACCAGGTGGTGCACGGTGCGGTGGCCGAGGTCCAGCAGGTAGGCGGTGGCCTGCTCGGCACCGGCCTCGTTGTCCACGGCGACCGAGGGCAGCGTGGTGTGCGTGCCGCAGCCGACCGCGACCAGGGCCACGTCCGGCGGTACGTTCGCCAGCGCGGCGACGGCCGTGTTCTGCGGGGCGACCACGATGATCCCCTCGACGCCCTGGTCCCGGAGCCGGTCCACGGCGTCCAGGACCGAACGCCGGTCCAGGGCGTCGAGGGCGGCCACCGTGACGAAGTACTCGTGCTGTCTGGCCGCCTGTTCGATGCCGTAGAGCATCGAGGCCGGGCCGTACAGCGTGGTGTTGAAGCTGATCACACCCAGGGTGCGGGTGCGCCGGGTCACCAGGTTGCGGGCCGCGGCGTTGGGGCGGTAGCCGAGCTCGCGGACGGCGGCGAGAACGCGGTCCCGGGTGGCGGGCTTCACGTTCGGGTGGTCGTTGAGGACCCGCGAGACGGTCTGGTGCGAGACACCCGCCCGTCGGGCCACATCCGCCATCACTGGCAGGCGATCCATGGTTCACCCCTTCCGATGGAGAAATTGTTAACGCACACATTTCGAGGGGACAAGGCAAGCCGTTCTCTACAGATCGCAAACAATTCCTTGACCGTCCCACCGTGTTGACCGGCCTGCCGCCGAGCCGTACAACAGTCAGGGCCGCGACGGCGGACGATCATCGTCGGCATGCCGACGCACAGTGTGAGCGCTCACATTTCCTCCCCCCGCTCGGAAGAGGTTCACAGTGATACGTAGACATCCGAGGGGGCTCCCACTCGCCGTGGGCGCCGTCCTCACCCTGCTCGCCGGCATCCTGGCCGCGGTGGTCGGCACGGCCGGCGCCGCCCAGGCCGCCTCGTCGCTGCCCTGCGACATCTACGCCGCCGCCGGGACCCCGTGCGCCGCGGCGCACAGCACCACCCGGGCGCTCTACGCCTCCTACAGCGGCGCGCTCTACCAGGTGAAACGCGCCTCGGACTCCGCCACCACCGACATCGGCACGCTCACCGCGGGCGGCTACGCCAACGCGGCGGCGCAGGACTCCTTCTGCTCCGGCACGACCTGCGTCATCACCAAGATCTACGACCAGAGCGCGAACCACAACGACCTGACCATCGAGGGGCCCGGCGGCAACGGCGGCCAGGACGTCGGCGCGATCGCGACCGCCCTGCCGGTCACGGCCGGCGGCCACCACGTCTACGGCGTCTGGGTCTCCGCGGGCGTCGGCTACCGCGACAACAGCACCACGGGCATCGCCACCGGCAGCCAGCCGGAGGGCACCTACATGGTGACCAGCGGCCACCACGTCAACAACCGCTGCTGCTTCGACTACGGCAACGCCGAGACCTCCGGCGACGACACCGGCAACGGCCACATGGACGCCCTCAACTTCGGTACGGAGTGCTGGTTCACCTGCACCGGGACCGGGCCGTGGGTCGAGGCGGACCTGGAGAACGGCCTGTTCTTCGGGGCCAACGGCGCCTACTCCGGCAACACCGGTATCTCCAGCGAGTACGTCACGGCCATGGAGAAGAACAACGGCA
Source organism: Streptomyces sp. NPDC047072 (assembly GCF_040643855.1). Taxonomy (NCBI): domain Bacteria; kingdom Bacillati; phylum Actinomycetota; class Actinomycetes; order Kitasatosporales; family Streptomycetaceae; genus Streptomyces; species Streptomyces sp. NPDC047072. The sequence goes on from NZ_JBEYVC010000011.1 coordinate 84,527, forward strand.
CGACGACCTATGCCCTCAAGGGCGGCAACGCCCAGTCGGGATCGCTGAGTACGTTCTACGACGGGGCACTGCCGACCACCAGCGGATACGCCCCGATGCAGAAGGAGGGCGCCATCGTCCTCGGTACCGGCGGCGACAACAGCAACGGGTCGGACGGCTCCTTCTTCGAGGGCGTCATGACCTCGGGCTACCCGAGCGACGCCACCGACAACGCCGTACAGGCCAACGTCACTTCGGTCGGCTACACCACGCCCACCGCGACCTTCCCGGTCACCGGCACCGCGTACCACCTGACCAACGTCAACAGCGGAAAGGTCCTCGACGCGGTCAACTGCGGTACGGCGAACGGCACTTCGATCGACCAGTGGGCCTCGCTCGGCAACACCTGCCAGCAGTGGAAGTTCACCAGTGCGGGCAACGGCCACTACACCCTGACCAACGTCAACAGCGGGACCGTCCTCGACACCGTGAACTGCAAGGCGTACAACGGCGCCGCCATCGATCTGTGGGCCGCGCTGGGCAACGTCTGCCAGGAGTGGGACGTCACCCAGGTCGGCAGTCACTACACGATCACCAACGTCGGCAACGGAGAGGCGCTGGACGTGAAGAACTGCGGTACGACCAACGGGACCGTGGTCCGCGAGTGGGCGCAGCTCGACAACACCTGCCAGCAGTGGGACATCACGACCTGACCCTGTGTCACCCCACCGGCCTGCCGACCCCGTTGTCGGCAGGCCACCAGCAACTCGGCCTTCAGTACGGCATGTTGTACGGCGTGACCACCTGGATCGCCGACGGCGTCGTAGGACCGGCGGGCGGCAGCGCGCCGTGCGCCCGCATCACGATGTGGCAGGCCTCGCGCATGTCCTGCCTGAGGTCGTGGTGGAGCACGGCGGACAGCCGGTGCTCGCGCAACAGCCGGTCGTTGTCGTGGTCCAGGTCGTGCGCCACGAACACCGCGCACTCGCGGTCCAGGTCCGCGAAGGCCCGCAGTGTGGCGATATTGCCGCCGCCGATGGAGTAGACCGCGCGGATCTCCGGGTCCCGCTCCAGCGCGGCCCGGACGAGGTCGTACTGGGTGGCGTCCAGCCCCTGTCCCTCGGCGATCTCGACGACCGCGCGCTCGGGGTGCCGGGTGCGCATGGCGCCGCGGAAGCCCATCTCCCGCTCCTCCTCGTTGCGGAAGAACCCGCTGCTGAGGCTGGTCAGCACATTGCCGGGCCGGTCCCCCAGCCACTGCCCCATCAGGTACGCCGCCGTCGCGCCGGCGGCCCGGTTGTCGATGCCGACATAGGCGAGCCGGGCGGTGGAGGGCAGGTCGGTCACCAGGGTGACGACCGGGATGCCCGCCTCCGCGAGCCGGCCGACCGCGGCGGTGACCTCGGGGACGTCCGGCGCCTTGAGGATCACGCCCTGGGAGCCGCGCCTGGCGATCCGGTCCAGAGTGCGGGTCAGCTCCTCGACCGGTCCGGTCTCCCGGAAGTGGAAACGGGAGCGCACGACGGCGGGGTGCAGGGCGGGCAGCTCGGCCTCCAGGGCGGCGCGCACGGCCGTGGAGAAGCGTTCCGGCGTCTGCATCACGATGTCGATCATGAAGGTGCGGCCGACCAGCCGGACCTGGGTGCGCTGCCGGTCCAGGTCGGCGATCGCCTGCTGGACCTCGCGCGCTGTGCTCTCCCGGACCCCGCCGCGGCCGTTCAGGACCCGGTCGACGGTGGCCTCGCTGAGGCCCGCCTGACGTGCGATTTCCCGGATCGGGAACGGGTGTCCCACCTGACTGCTCCTTGAGGGGTTTTTGATGGCCGCCTGCTGGTTGTTCGACGCCTTTGTCATGACAAGAATGACAGCGCTGAGTCGCCCCTGTCACCGAGAGGACGCCGATGTCCTTCACCGCCGTACAACACCGTGCCTGGCTGTCCGCGCAGGACTGCGACCTCGACTCGTTCCGCGCCCTCGTCGAGCGGACGGCCGATCCCGCCGAGTACCCGCACGCGTCCGCCGTGGAGCGGAACGTCCTGCTGTACGACACCGAGCGGGTCCTCGCCGCGAAGGACCGCCGGGACGTCCAGGAGGAGCTGGTGCGGGCCCTGACCGACGGGCCCGGTGTGGTGGTCTTCCGGGGCGCGTTCCCCGACCACGCGGTGGTCGACCGGGCCACCCAGGTGTTCGACTCGCTGATCCGCGAGCAGTACGCGGCGGGTACGACGGCCGGTGACCACTTCGCCAAGCCCGGCGCCAACGAGCGGGTGTGGAACGCGCTGGAGAAGGCGGCCCTCTACGACCCCTCGGCCTTCGCCGACTACTACGCCAACCCGGTCCTCGCCCTGGTCTCCGAGGCCTGGCTCGGCCCCGGCTACCAGGTGACCTCGCAGGTCAACGTGGTCAACCCGGGCGGCCTCGCGCAGACCGTGCACCGCGACTACCACCTCGGCTTCCTCTCCGACGAGACCGCGGCCGCCTACCCGCGCCACGTGCACCGGCTCTCCCCCGTCCTCACCCTCCAGGGCGCGGTCGCGCACTGCGACATGCCGGAGGAGTCGGGCCCGACGCTGTACCTGCCCTTCTCGCAGGCGTACGTGCCCGGCTACCTCGCCTGGCGGCGGCCGGAGTTCCAGGCGTACTTCAAGGAGCACCACGTCCAGCTCCCGCTCGCCAAGGGCGACGCGGCCTTCTTCAACCCCGCGCTGTTCCACGCGGCCGGCACCAACCGCACCACCGACGTGCGGCGCACGGCCAACCTGCTCCAGGTGTCCTCCGCCTTCGGACGCGCCATGGAGACCGTGGACCGGGAGGCCGTGGCCAACGCGGTCTACCCGGTGCTGCTGCGGCGCAAGGCGGACGGCTTCTCCGAGGAGTGGCTGGAGAACGTGATCGCCGCGAGCGCCGAGGGCTACCCCTTCCCCACCAACCTCGACAGCGACCCGCCGGTCGACGGCCTCGCCCCGCCCTCCCAGGCGGACGTCGTACGCCAGGCCCTCGCCGAGGGGCTGCTCCCCAGGGTCCTGCGGGACCGGCTGCGGGCGGCCGCGGACCGGCGCACCAGCTGAGTCGGCGTGTGCCGAGTCGGCGTACCAGCGGAAAGGACTGCACATCCATGGGACTTCTCGACGACAAGGTCGTCCTCGTCAACGGCGGCAGCCAGGGCGTCGGCGCCGCCATCGCCCGGGCCGCCGTCCGCGAGGGCGCGGTCGTCGCCGTGACCGGCCGGCGCCCGGAACCGGGCGCGGCACTGGTGGCCGAGCTGGAGGCGGCCGGCGGCAAGGCGCTGTTCGTCCGCGCCGACCTGGCCGACGCCGAGCAGGCCGGATCCTCGGTGACCCGGGTCGTGGAGGCGTACGGCCGGATCGACTGCCTGGTGAACTCCGCCGGGCTCACCTCCCGGGGCACCCTCCTCGACACCACGCCCGAACTGTTCGACCAGCACATCGCGATCAACCTCAAGGCGCCGTTCTTCGCCATGCAGGCCGCCGTCGCGGACATGGTGGGCCGGGGGGCGCCCGGCACGATCGTCAACATCATCACCTCCTCGGCGCACGGCGGACAGCCCTTCCTCGCGCCGTACGTCTCCGCCAAGGCCGGTCTCATCGGCCTGACCCGCAACGCGGCGCACGCGCACCGCTTCGACCGGGTCCGGATCAACGGCCTCAACATCGGCTGGACCGCCACCGAGGGCGAGGACGCCACCCAGAAGGCCTTCCACGGTGCCGGGGACGACTGGCGCGAGGAGGCCGCCGCGCGGCTGCCGATGGGCAAGCTCGGCCAGCCCGACGAGATCGCCGACTTCGTGGTCTTCCTGCTGTCCGACCGGTCGGGCGTGGTCACGGGTTCCGTGATCGACTGGGACCAGAACGTACTGGGGGGTCTCGACTAAGGATTTGCCACGGTTTGTCGTTTGTCGGCTGCGGCGCCCCTGTGGCTGGTCGCGCAGTTCCCCGCGCCCCTTCGGGCGCACCCCGTCTCAAGGAGTCACCCCATGCGTATCGGAATCCTCGGCCTCGGCCGCATCGGCGCCTTCCACGCCGAGACCCTCTCCGGACTCGACGCGGTCGAGTCGCTCGTGCTCACCGACCCGTTCGCGGACGCCGCCAAGTCGGCCGCCGAGAAGTTCGGCGGCGAGGTCGTGGACTCGCCCGAGGCGCTGCTGGCGGCCGGTGTGGACGGCATCGTCGTCGCGGCGGCGACCGACGCCCACCCCGGGCTGATCCTGGCCGGTGTCGAGGCGGGCATCCCCGTCTTCTGCGAGAAGCCCGTCGCCAAGCACATGAGCGAGGGCGTCAAGGTCCTCAAGGCCATCGAGGGCAGCTCGGTGCCGATCCAGATCGGCTACAACCGCCGCTTCGACACCGGTTTCGTCAACGCGCGCGCCGCCGTGCAGAGCGGTGAGCTGGGCAAGCTGCACACCGTGCGCTCGACCACCCTGGACCCGGCGCCGCCGCCGGCCGCGTACGTGGCCGCCTCCGGGGGCATCTTCCGGGACTGCTCGGTGCACGACTTCGACATCATCCGCTGGGTGACCGGCCGCGAGGTCGTCGAGGTGTACGCCGTCGGCGGCAACCGGGGTGCCGACTACATCAAGGACGCGGGCGACGCCGACACCACCGGCGCGATCCTCACCCTGGACGACGGCACCATCGCGGTGGTCTCCAACTCCCGCCACAACGCGCGGGGTTACGACGTCCGCATGGAGATCCACGGCTTCGCCGACTCCATCGCCGTGGGCCTGGAGGACAAGCTGCCGCTGCGCTCCGTCGAGCCGGGCGTGACCTTCCCGGCGGGCACCCCGCACGACTTCTTCATGGACCGCTTCACCGCCGCCTACCGCGCCGAGCTGACCGCGTTCACCGAGGTCGTCGCGGGCACCCGGCCCTCGCCGTGCACGGTCGCGGACGCCCTGGAGGCGGGCTGGATCGCCGAGGCGTGCACACTGTCCCTGCACGAGCACCGCCCCGTCACGATCCAGGAGGTCCGGGAAGCATGACCGATCAGGGCCGGGAGCCGCTGCGCATCGGCGTACTCGGAGCCGCACGCATCACCGAGGCCGCGCTGATCGGCCCGGCCCGCTCGCTCGGCCACCGCGTGGTCGCGGTGGCCGCCCGCGACCGCTCGCGCGCCGAGGAGTTCGCCGCCGCGCACGGCGTGGAACGGGTGCTGGGCTCCTACGCGGAGCTGATCGCCGACCCCGAGGTGGAGGCCGTCTACAACCCGCTCGCCAACGGTCTGCACGGGCCGTGGAACCTCGCCGCCCTCGCCGCGGGCAAGCACGTCCTCACGGAGAAGCCGTCGGCGAGCAACGCCGAGGAGGCGGTCGAGGTCCGGGAGGCCGCGGCGAAGGCCGGGACGGTCTTCATGGAGGGCTTCCACTACCTCTTCCACCCGGTCACCAGGCGGCTGCACGAGATCCTGGAGAGCGGCGAGATCGGCGAGCTGCGGCACGTCGAGACGCTGGTCGCGATCCAGGCGCCCGCCGACACCGACCCGCGCTGGTCGCTGCCGCTCGCGGGCGGCGCCGTGATGGACCTCGGCTGCTACAGCCTGCACGCTGTGCGCATGCTGGCGCCCTGGGCGGGCGGCGCGCCCCGGCTGGTCTCCGCCCGGGGCGGGGAGCGCGCGGCCGCCCCGGGGGTCGACGAGTGGCTGGACGCCGACCTCGCCTTCCCCAGCGGTGCGACCGGGTCCGCGCGCTGCCACATGGCGTACGACCGGCTGGAGATGAGCTGCCGGATCACCGGCTCCCGCGGCGAGGCGTACGCACCGAACTTCGTCCTCCCGCACCGGGACGACCGGGTGGTGGTGCGGACTCCGGACGGCGAGCGCGAGGAGCGCCTCGGCACCCGCTCGTCATACACCTACCAGCTGGAGGCGTTCGCGGACCGGATCCGCGGGGGCGCGCCGCTACCACTGGACGGGGACGACGCGCTGACGACGATGACACTGATCGACGCGTGCTACCGAGCGGCCGGGTTCGAACCGCGGCCGCGGTCGGTCCGCTAGGCGTTTGTTACGCCTGCTACGGCTGCTACGGTGCGGCCCCGCCGACCATGTCGAGGTCGGCGAGTTCGCGCCGTAGGGTCGACTCCCTTTCAGAATCGCCGAGTTCGCCGAATATCCCGGCGAGACAGTCCAGGGCTTCCGGCAGCCCGCTGCCCGTCGGGAGCTTGCGGGCGTCGCCGACCGCCTCCTCGGCGCAGGCGCGCGCCTCGACCGGGTCGCCGGTGGCGCGGTGGCAGTGGGCGAGGTCCACCAACAGCCGTACCCTGAGCGGCAGTACGATCCCGGGCACGGACCAGGCTATGGGCCCGCGCAGCGCCTCCCTGGCCTCGGAGCCCAGGCCCAGCGCGTCCTCGTACCGCTCCAACACCCTGAGTCCGCCGACCAGTTCGGCCAGTACCCGCGGGCGGACCAGCTCGACGTGCGCCAACTCCCGCAGGGACATGGCGGCCAGGAGCGCGGCGCACTCCTCGTACACGGCGACGGACTCCTGCGTACGGCCGCCCACGCCGAGCACCAGCCCGTAAGTACGCAGCGCTGCCGGGAGGTTGCCGAGCGCGCGCTCCCGGCGTTCGGGGGCGGGGCTTTGCCGGTACAGCTCCACGCACTCCCCGGCCGCGATGATCGCTTCGTCGATCCGCCCCGCGCCCGCCAGCGCCTGCGCCCGCAGATGCACGGTGAACGCGGTCAGCGCGGAGGACGGTCGCGCGTCCGGTACGGCGAGGGAGGCGTCGGCCGCCTCACCGGCCTCGGCGTAGCGCTCGGACAGCAGGAGGGCGTAGGAGCGCAGGGCGAGGGCGCGGCTCAGACCGTCGGCGTCCTTGTCGGACCCCGTGCTGTACACGGCCACCGCCTCCTCCGCCCATGCCAGGCGGCGGGCGGCCGTGGGAGGCCGTAACGCCACCCACGAGGGTGTGACACAGTGCAGCAGGCTGGCACCGAGCAGCGCTCCGCCCCGCTCCGGTACCAGCCGGGCCGCCGCGCGCGGCAACGGCAGCAGCAGTCGTACGAGCCCCATACGCACCCCCTAGCCGGCCCCCGTCGGCGGGCCGGAACCGCGCCATGGTGGCACAAGGGGGCCCGCCGCTCGGGCGGTTCGCGGGGTACGTAGCGAGCACGGGGGAACTTCGGGCGGAAGCCGGGACAGACGGCCGTCGGGCCACTCGGGGAGGTCACTCGGGCAACTCAGGTCGCTCCACGGTCACTTGCGAAGCTCAGGTCAGTCGTAAAGTGCCGGCCGCTCCACCAGCTCCACCGTCACCCGCCCGCCGTCCTCCAACGACCGCACCCCCGCCTCGCACACCGCGGCCGCCGCGTACCCGTCCCACACGCTCGGCCCGGTCACCTCGCCCCGGCGGGTCGCGTCGACCCAGGACTGGATCTCGCGGTCGTAGGCGTCGGCGAAGCGGTCGACGAAGTCCTGGGAGATGGTGCCTCCCCAACGGCCGGCCATGTTCGTGACCATGGCGTGCCCGTCGCCGATGCGCGCGGTGCCGCGTTCGCAGACCGCCTCCGCCTGGACCTGGTACCCGAAGCCGCAGTTGACGAAGATCTCCACATCCGAGAGCGCGCCGCCGTCGGTCTCGAAGACGACGAACTGCGGGTCCTGGAGGTCTTCGGGGGCGTTCGCCGAGGGCCGCGGGCGCAGCACGGTGACCGCGGTGATCTCCTGCCCCAGCAGCCAGCGGGTCACGTCGGCCTCGTGGGCCACGGAGTCGCTGATCAGCATGGAGCTGGTGAAGAAGGGCGGGCTCGCGACGTTGCGGTGCCGGTTGTGCAGCATGAGCGGCCGCCCCAACTGGCCGGTCCCCAGCAGGGACTTGAGCTTCGCGTACTCGGCGTCGTAGCGCCGCATGAAGCCGACCTGCACCCGCCGCCGCCCGAGCCGCACCTCCGCCTCCAACACCCGCAGCGCGGAGGCCGCGTCCGGGGTGAGCGGCTTCTCGCAGAGCACCGGAAGGCCGTGCTCGAAGGCCTGGAGCAGGGCCGCCTCGTGGGCGGGCCCCGGGGAGGCGATCAGTACGGCGTCGACGTCGGCCGACCCCATCGCGGAGGCAGGATCGGTGTACGCGGTGCAGCCGTCGACGCGGGCGGCGATCTGCTTCGCGCGTTCCGCGTCGACGTCGACGACGGCGCTCACCCGGGCGCCGCTGACGGTCTCGTGGATTCGGCGGACATGGTCGGCACCCATCTTGCCGGTGCCGACGACGGCGATGCCCAGGGTGCCTCGCCCGGTCATGGTCATCCTCTCAAGCGCCGCAGGACCTCAGGAAGTTGCGGGTGCGCACCGCGATCGGCAGGGGCCGGTCCGGCTCGCAGGGGTACATGTCCTGCTCGACGATGGCGAACAGCTCCACGCCGAGCCGCTGTGCGGCCACCAGCACCGGCTCCAACTCCGGTACGCCGGACGGTGGTTCGCACATCACCCCGCGCTGGACGGCCGGTCCGAAGGGGACCTCGTTCGCGACGACGTCCGCGAGGACCGCCGGGTCGACCTGCTTGAGGTGGAGATAGCCGATGCGCTCGCCGTAGGTCTCGATGAGCTTGACGCTGTCCCCGCCGCAGTAGGCGTAATGCCCGGTGTCCAGGCAGAGGTTGACGAGTTCGGAGTCCGTCGAGTCGAGGAACCGCTCGACGTGGTCCTCGGTGTCGATATGGGTGTCGGCGTGCGGATGGACGACGATGTCGAGCCCGTACGCCTCCTTGACCTCGTGCCCGAGGCGCTCCATGCCCTTGGTGAGGTGGGCCCACTGCTCGTGGCTCAGCTCCGGGGGCTCCAGGATCTCGGCGGTCTTGTCGTCCCGCCAGAAGGAGGGGATGACCACCAGGTGCCGCGCGCCCATGGCCTGGGTGAGCGCGGCGACCTGGCTGACGTGCTCCCAGGTGGACTCCCAGACGGCGGGGCCGCGGTGCAGGCCGGTGAAGACCGTGCCCGCGGACACCCTGAGATCGCGCCGGGCGATCTCGTCGGTGAGCCGGGCCGGGTCGGTCGGCAGATAGCCGTACGGACCCAGCTCGATCCACGCGTAACCGGCCTCGGCGACCTCGTCCAGGAAGCGTTCCCACGGAACCTGCGCCGGGTCGTCGGGGAACCAGACGCCCCAGGAGTCGGGCGCCGATCCGACCCGGATGCGGTCCAGGGCGGCGGCCATGTCAGGCCTTCCCCTCACCGGGCGCCGCCACCGTGAGCTCTTCCTCCTCCGGCAGGGCCTCGGTGTCGACACCCCGGACCTGCGACAACTCGTGCTTGAGGGCCGCGAGTTCGGCACCGCCCGCCATGTGGTTGGTCAGCTCCTCCAGCGTGATCCGGTCACGCGAGGCGGAGAGTTCCATGGTGCCCAGACGCAGCACGCTGAAGTGGTCGCCGACCATGTAGGCGTGGTGCGGGTTGTGGGTGATGAAGATGACGCCGAGTCCGCGGTCGCGGGCGGCGGCGACGTACTTCAGCACCACACCGGACTGCTTGACGCCGAGCGCGGCGGTGGGCTCGTCCAGGATGAGGACGCGGGCGCCGAAGTAGACGGCGCGGGCGATCGCCACGCACTGGCGCTGGCCGCCGGAGAGGGTGCCGATGGGCTGGTCCAGGTTGTCCAGGACGATGCCCATGTTCCGCAGTTCCTCGTCCGCGGTCTTCTTCATCCCCTCGATGTCGAGCCGCCTGAAGGGCCAGGGACCCTTCGTCATCTCGGAACCGAGGAAGAAGTTGCGCCACACCGGCATCAGCGGGACGACCGCGAGGTCCTGGTAGACCGTGGCGATGCCCTTGTCGAGCGCCTCGCGCGGGGTGGAGAAGCGCACCGGGGCGCCGTCGACGAGGAACTCGCCCTCGGTGTGCTGGTGCAGCCCGGAGATGATCTTGATGAGGGTGGACTTGCCGGCGCCGTTGTCGCCCAGGACGCAGGTGACCTGGCTGGGGCGGACCTGGAGGCTCACGCCGTGCAGGGCGCGGATGTTGCCGTAGGACTTGCCCGCGTCGCGCAGTTCGACGATCACTCCGTCGCCGTCGGCGGGGGGCTCGTCGGCGAGGATGGCGCCGTGGGTGCCTTCGTTGGTGTCTGTCATGGGGGTCACCTCCGGGTCGCCGTACGGCTGACCCACAGATTGATCAGGACGGCGCCGAGCAGCATCACGCCGAGGAAGGCCTTGAACCAGTCCGGGTTCCAGCCGGCGTAGACGATGCCCTGCTGCACCATGCCGAACATGAACGCCCCGAAGACCGGGCCGATCGCCGAGCCGGCACCGCCGGTGAGCAGACAGCCGCCGATGACGGCCGCGGAGATGTAGATGAGCTCCTGGCCCACGCCCTCGCCGGACTGCACGGTGTTGAAGGAGAACAGGTTGTGCATGCCCACGAACCAGGCGCCGAGGCCGACCAGCATGAACAGCGAGATCTTGGTGAAGGTCACCGGGACGCCGACGGCGCGCGCGGAGTCCTTGTTGCCGCCGACGGCGAAGATCCAGTTGCCGTACTTGGTGCGCAGCAGGACCCAGGTGGCGAGCGCGGCGAAGACCAGCCAGTACACGATGGTGATCTTGATCTGGACGCCGCCGACCTCGAAGGAGGAGGCGAAGACCTTCTTGGCGCCGGCGAAGCCGTCCATGTCGCTGACGTCGTCGGTGGCGACGTTGCCGGTGACCAGCTTGGTGACCGCCAGGTTCACGCCCTGCAGGATCAGGAACGTGCCCAGGGTGATCAGGAAGCTGGGCAGGCCGGTCTTGACCACCAGCCAGCCGTTGAGGAAGCCGATCGCCAGCGACACGATCAGCGCGACGATCACGCCCGCCCAGACGTTCAGGGTGAGCTGGTAGCTGAGCATGGCCGCGGTCAGCGCCGAGGAGATCACGGCGACACCGGACGACAGGTCGAACTCGCCGCCGATCATCAGCAGCGCGACCGGCAGGGCCATCAGGCCGATGGTGGACGACTGGTACAGGATGTTCGCCATCGAGCCGCCGTCGCGGACCGGGGGCGCGGTGATCAGGAAGAACACCCACACCGCCATGGCGCCCAGGAAGACACCGACGTCGGGGCGGGCCAACAGCCGCAGGGCGAGCGGGCGTTCGGCGGTCCGACCGTCGGTCTCGCGGCCCGGGCCGGAGGCCGGCGGTGCGGACACCGCCGGCTCGGCGTGCTGGGTCATGCTCATCACCTGGTGCCCTTCGAGGCGAACTTGGCGACCGCCTCGACGTTGGACTTGTCCACGAAGGCCGGGCCGGTGAGCACCGGCTGCTCGCCGCCGCCCATGTAGTTGCCGTTGGTCTTGTACAGCCACAGGGAGTCGATCGACAGGTAGCCCTGGAGGTACGGCTGCTGGTCGACCGCGAGTTCGACGGTGCCCTTGCTGATGGCGCCGGTCAGGTCCTTGTTGAGGTCGAAGGTGTCGACCTTGGCCTTGGCGCCGGACTCCGAGACGGACTGCGCGGCGGTCAGCGCGATCGGGGCGCCGAGCGTGATGACGCGGTCGATCGAGGAGTCCTGCTTGAGCTTGGCGGTGATCGTCGACTTCACGGACGGCATGTCGGTGCCGTTGACGTAGAGGTTCTCGACGGAACCGCCGTACGTCTTCTTCACACCGGCGCAGCGCTGCTCCAGGCCGATGTTGCCCTGCTCCTGGATGACACAGACGGCCTTCTTGGAGCCGAGGGTGTTCAGCTTGTTGCCGAGGCCCTCACCGGCCACCGTCTCGTCCTGGCCGAAGAACTCCAGCAGGCCGAGCTTCTTCCACTCGCTGACACCGGAGTTGAGGCCGACCACCGGTATGTTCGCGGCCTTGGCCTTGGCGATGACGTCCTTGAGGGCGTCCGGCTTGGCGAGGGTGACCGCGATGCCGTCGACCTTCTGGTCGATCGCGTTCTGCACCAGGTTGGACTGGGCGGCCGCGCTCGGGTCGGCGGAGTAGATCAGCTTGACGTTGTCCTTGTCGGCGGCGGCCTGGGCGCCCTTGCGGACGATGTCCCAGAACGTGTCGCCGGGGGACTGGTGGGTGACCAGCGCGATGGTCATGCGCGGGGTGGTGGCCTTGCCCGCGGAGGCGCCGTCCGCGCTCTCCTCGGCCTTCTTGCCACCCGAGCTGCTGGAGCAACCCGCAAGGGTCAGCGCTGCGGCCGCGGCCAGGGCCACGGCGGGAGCGATTCTGCGGGAGAGAGAAGAGCGGTCCATCTTTCCTTGCACCTCACTGTGCGACGGGGAGAACGTCGGGAAAGGGGGCGAAATCACGGCAGTTGCGTTGGGACGGGATCCAATCCCGTGGCGGGCGCGCTGTCAATACTTTGTTAAGACATCATTTCACATCAAGGTCCGAATGTAAGTACAAAGTATTGACAGGGTCACCCTCCGCGTCCTACACCTGGGAGGCGGCGCCCCCTGGAGCCGCCTCCCCCGTCCAGTTCGAGGAGCGTTGCGCATGGCCGTATCAGCCCAGCCCTTCGATCTGATCACTATGGGCAGGATCGGAGTTGATCTCCACCTTATGCAGTCGGACGGGCCCCTGCAGCAGGTGGATCCCCTTGAGCGGCTGCCGGGCGGTTCGGTGGCGCACGTCGCGCTCGCGGCGGCCCGGCTGGGCCGTTCCAGCGCGGTCATCACCCGCACCGCGGGCGACTCCTTCGCCGCATATCTCCACGACACCCTCACGGCGTCCGGCGTCGACAGCCGCTGGGTGAGCGAGGCCCCCGACCTGGGCTTCCACACCGACGACCTGGACTACTTCGCCATCCGCGCGGCCCGGATCCTGTGGATCGCCGGCACGGGTCTGAGCGGGGAGCCGTGCCGCTCGGCGACCCTCGCCGCGCTCAAGGCCCGCGACAGGGCGCGTACGACCGTCCTCGACCTCGACCGGCATCCGCAGCATCCCCTGTCCTCGGACGAGGCCCGCCCCTACTACGCCGAGGCCCTGCGGCACGCGACGGTCGCCGTCGGCCACCTCGACGCGTGCGAGGCCGTCACTGGGGCCCGTGGGGCCCACGCCTGCGCCGAGGCGCTGCTGGCGGCGGGTGTGGAGGTGGCGGTGGTGCGGCTGGGCCGCCAGGGCCGGGGCGTGCTCGCGGCGCACCGCGACGGCACGGTCGCCGAGGTGGGGGTGGACGCGGCGGAGGGGGTCGACGGGTCTGGCGCGAGCGACTCTGGCGGCGTCGGCGTCGGCTGCGAACTCGGCTCGGGCGAGGGCCTCCGCGAGAGCTTCAGCGAGGGCTCCAGCGAGAGCGAAAGCCTCGCCGGAGGTGACGGTCTCGGCGCCGGCGATTCCTTCGGTGGTCGGCTCTGCCACGGCCTGCTGTCCGGCTGGGAGCTGGAGAGGATCGTGCGGTACGCCGCCGCGGCCGGTGCCGCCTCCGCGCTGCCCACGCAGGCGGCCGACGTCCCCTCCCCGAACAGGACCCGTCCGTGACCCGCACCCCGCTGACGTCGTCGCTTCGCCGGTCGCCGCTCTCCGTGACCCGGAGCAGTGTGGAGGAGGCGGCCCACCCGACCGCCGCCCACGTGCTCCCCGGAGGCACTCGATGACCCGCCCCCTCCCTGCGGGAAGGGCACGCGACGGCGGACGGTTCCCCCTCACCGGCGCGCACCCCGCCCCACGACTCACCCTCACCGGCACGCACCCCGCCCTCACCGGCACGCGCCCCGCCCCACGGCTGCCCGCAGCTCACGCCCCCGCCTCCGCCGTACGCCCGGAACCCTCCGCCGTACGCCTGGCACAGCGCGCCGTCGGAAACCGATCCCGCCAGGTCGACGACCTCGGCACCCCGGGTGGCGGCCGGCCCTCCGCTCCCGACAGTCGGCACGGGCCGTCCACACCCCTGCCTGGCCACCACCCGCCCCTCCTCGACATAACGGCCGCCCCGCCGCCCGGGCGAGCCCGACCGACCCCCGACCACCCCGACCACCCCGATCGCACGCAGATCCGCGCCCCTCGGCCCCATCGGCCGCCCCACCCCCGCCTCCCCCTCTACACGGCCCCGGAGAAGTCCTGATGAGCACCCCCACCCGCCGCCTCACCGTCGCCCAGGCCCTGGTGCGGTTCCTGTCCGTCCAGTACACCGAGCGGGACGGCGTCCGGCACCGGCTGATCGCCGGGACCTGGGGCATCTTCGGCCACGGCAACGTCGCGGGGCTGGGCCAGGCCCTCCTGGAGGCCGGCGAGGACGCGATGCCGTTCCACCAGGGCCGCAACGAGCAGGCGATGGTGCACGCGGCGGTCGGCCACGCCCGCCAGCTCAACCGGCTCTCCGCGCAGGCCGTCACGACGTCGATCGGCCCCGGCGCCACGAACCTCGTCACCGGCGCGGCCCTCGCCACCATCAACCGCCTGCCGGTCCTGCTCCTGCCCGGCGACTACTTCGCCACCCGTGCCGCCGACCCGCTCCTGCAGCAGCTGGAGCACCCGACGGAGGCCGACGTCTCGGTCAACGACACCCTGCGCCCGGTCTCCCGCTACTTCGACCGCATCCACCGCCCCGAGGCCCTGATCCCGTCCGCCCTCCAGGCGATGCGGATCCTCGCCGACCCGGCCGAGACCGGCGCCGTCACCCTCGCCCTGCCGCAGGACGTCCAGGCGGAGGCGTACGACTGGCCGGAGGAGTTCTTCGCCGAGCGCGTGTGGCGGGTACGGCGTCCCGCGCCCGACCCGGTGGAGCTGGCGGAGGCGGCCGCGGCGATCCGGGCCGCCCGGCGTCCGCTGATCGTCGCGGGCGGCGGCGTCCACCACAGCGAGGCCGAGGAGGCGCTGAAGACGCTGGTGGAGGCCACCGGCATCCCGGTCGCCTCCACCCAGGCCGGCAAGGGCTCGCTGCGCCACGACCACCCCTGCGACCTCGGCGGCATCGGCCACACGGGCACGGCGGTCAGCGACGACATCGCGCGCTCGGCGGACCTGGTGATCGGCGTCGGCACCCGGTACACGGACTTCACCACCGCGTCCGGCACGCTCTTCCAGCACCCGGACGTCCGCTTCGTGAACCTCAACATCACCGCTTTCGACGCGCACAAGCTGGCGGCCCGGACCCTGGTCTGCGACGCGCGGGCCGGGCTCTCGGCTCTCACGGAGGCGCTGTCCGGCCACCTTGCGGAGCCGTCGTACATCGCCGAGTACACCTTCGGCCAGGAGCAGTGGGACGCGGTCGTCGAGGAGTCCTACCGGGTCGACGACGAGAACGCCGTCCCCACCCAGACCCAGCTCCTGGGTGCGCTGGAGGCGGTCGTCGACGAGTCCGACGTGATCATCAACGCGGCCGGCTCCCTCCCCGGCGACCTGCACAAGCTCTGGCGGACCCGCGGCCCGCGCCAGTACCACCTGGAGTACGGCTACTCCTGCATGGGCTACGAGATCCCGGCCGCGATCGGCGTCCAGCAGGCGACCCCCGACACCCCGGTGTGGGCGCTGGTCGGCGACGGGACGTATCTGATGATGCCGACGGAGATCGTCACCGCGGTCCAGGAGGGCCTCCCGATCAACCTGGTCCTGATCCAGAACCACGGTTACGCCTCGATCGGCGGCCTGTCCGAGTCGGTGGGCGGCGAGCGGTTCGGCACGGCCTACCGCTACCGCGCCGCCGACGGCACGTTCTCCGGCGCCCCGCTCCCGGTCGACCTGGCCGCCAACGCGGCGAGCCTCGGCATGGACGTACTGCGCGCCAAGACCGTACGGGAGCTGCGCGAGGCTCTGGCCCAGGCCCGCGCCTCGGACCGTCCGACCTGCGTCTACGTCGAGACGGACACGGCGACCTTGACCGCGCCCCCGGTCGAGGCCTGGTGGGACGTGCCGGTGGCCGAGACCGCGTCCCGGGAGGCGGCCCTGCGGGCGCGCGAGGAGTACGACCGCGAGGTGGCCGCCCGCCGCACCCACCTCTGACATCCGCCCCCGAGGGAGGTACGTCCATGGCGAAGACCCGCGACACCGCACGTGCCGCGTCCGCCCCCGCGCTCGACTCGCTGGACTTCGCCCTGGACCGGGGCAGCCCGGTCCCGCTCTACTACCAGCTCGCCCGGCAGCTGGAGGCGGCGATCGAGCACGGGGCGCTCGCCCCGGGCAACCTCCTGGGCAACGAGATCGACCTCTCCGTACGCCTGGGCCTTTCCCGCCCGACAGTCCGCCAGGCCATCCAGACCCTGGTCGAGAAGGGCCTCCTGGTCCGCCGCCGCGGGGTGGGCACACAGGTGGTGCACAGCCAGGTCAAGCGCCCCCTGGAACTCAGCAGCCTCTACGACGACCTGGAGGCGGCCGGACAGGGCCCGCAGACCCGGGTCGTCCGCAACGAGCCGGTTCCGGCGCCGACGGATGTGGCCGCGGCCCTCGCCGTGGCGGAGGGCACCGAGGTCGTGCTGCTGGAGCGCCTGCGCCTGACCCACGGCCAGCCGGTCGCCCTGCTCTGCAACTACCTCCCCGCACACCTCCTCGACCTCGACAGCACCCGCCTCGAATCCACCGGCCTCTACCGCCTGCTCCGCACGGCCGGCATCACCCTCCACAGCGCCCACCAGTCCATCGGCGCCCGCTCCGCCACCCCAGAGGAAGCCACCCGCCTCGACGAACACGAGGGCGCAGCAGTCCTCACGATGCAACGCACGGCATACGACGACACAGGCCGCCCCGTCGAATACGGCACCCACATCTACCGAGCGTCGCGGTACGCCTTCGACTTCCAGTTGCTGGTACGGCCTTGACGGACACGGCTTGACGCGGGCCCGGGCAGGACGCACAGTCGTATATACGACGTAAACATACGCCGTACCGTACGCGCCGGAGCGTTCTGCCATGGCACGGAACGACCCTGTCCCATCGACCGTCCTCGTCACCGGCGGGGCCGGTTTCATCGGCAGTCACGCCTGCGTGGAACTCCTGGACCACGGCTACGAGGTGATCGTGGTCGACAACTACTCCAACAGCGCACCCCAGGTCCTGACCCGGGTGGAGCGGATCGCGGGGCGGTTCGTCGGCGCGGTGTACGAACTGGACATCCGGGACCGGCGCGCCCTGTCGGCGGTCTTCGACCGGCATGACGTGGACGCCGTCGTGCACTTCGCGGCACTGAAGTCGGTCAGCGATTCCTTGCGCAGGCCGGTCGAGTACTACGACACCAACGTCGGCGGCACCACGGCACTGCTGCGTGCCATGCACGAGCACGGCGTGCACCGGCTGGTGTTCTCCTCCTCCTGTGCGGTCTACGGCGAGGCGGGCCCGGGCCCCCTCGACGAGACCACCGTGCCGAGGCCCGCGAACCCCTACGCCGCGTCCAAGCGGCTCTGCGAGGAGGTCCTGGCCGACGTCTGCCGTCGTCGGCCCGAGTACACCGTGGTGTGTCTGCGGTACTTCAACCCGGCCGGGGCCCACCCGAGCGGGCTGCTCGGCGAGGATCCGCGTGGCACGCCCGACAACCTGATGCCCCGTCTGGCGCAGGTCGCCGCCGGACACCAGGAGTTCCTGCGCGTCTTCGGCGACGACTATCCCACCCGTGACGGGACCGCGATCCGCGACTACCTCCACGTCATGGACACGGTCGAGGCACACCGCCTCGCCCTCGACCACCTCACCGACGCACCGGGCATGCACGTCTACAACCTCGGTCTCGGCAGGGGCAGTTCGGTCCTCGAGGTCCTCGCAGCGTTCTCCGAGGCCGCGGGCAGGACCGTGCCGTACGCGATGGCGCCGAGGCGGCCCGGCGACGTCGCGGAACTCGTCGCCGACGCCACGGCGGTGACCCGCGCCTGGGGCTGGCGCCCCGCACTGACCTTGGCGGACATGTGCCGGGACGCCTGGCGGTTCCAGCGGCTGAATCCACGTGGCTATGCGGGTTCGGACCGGCGGCCCAAACCCAAGGAGTGCTGAGGAACCGAAAGGACAGGGCGAACGCCGTCTCGACCGACAGCAGCCCGACGTCGTTCACGGGGCTTTCTCACCCGCCGGTGCCGGGAAAGTGCCCCTTCTCCATACCGCGGCACAGACTCCGCAGACCTGCCCGGTCGAGAATCAGCACGGACTGGCGGTCGATCATGTCCGACCGCACGACCGGCGCAGTGGTGAAGTGGGCGTCGTCCGAGTCCAAGTGGCGCAGACCGAGGACGAAGTCACGCAGGTCCGCGTTGGACATCCGGTCGTCGACGCTCACGGCACCGGTGAGCGCGTCGAGGGTGCGGTCGGTCTTCAGCGGCTGGGTGACGCTCACACCGCCGCGGATCTCGCCGACGAGGCTCCGCAGATACTGCTGCTGCCGCTTGATCCGATCGAGGTCGCCGCCGGGCAGTCCATGCCGCTGCCGAACGTAGATCAGCGCCTCCTCGCCGTTCATGGTGTAGGTGCCGGCCTTGAAGTGCTTGTGCTGCGCGGAGTCGTAGGAGTTCTCCCCGACGGTGATCCGCACACCGCCGACCGCGTCGGTCAGGGACCTGAATCCGTGCCAGTCGATGATCCCGAAGTGATCGACCCTGACACCGGTGAGCTGTTCTACCGTTTGTACGAGGAGTGCCGGTCCGCCCCAGGAGAACGCCGCGTTGATCTTCGCGGAGCCGTGGCCGGGGATGGGGACCCAGCTGTCCCGCGGTATCGAGACGATGTACGCCGCCTTCTCGCCGGGATCAAGGTGCATCAGCATCAGTGTGTCGCCACGCTGCGCCCCGTACTTCCACAGGGTGGCTTCGGCATCGCTGCCGGTCGTCGGCTTCTCGGAACGGCTGTCCAGGCCGACCAGCAGGAAGGTGGCTCCTTCGGTGGACTTGGGCCGTGGACCGTCCGGGAAGGAGTGCGGTATGCGCGTGACCTGGTCGCCGTAGTGGTCGGTGGCCCACCAGAAGCCACCGGCGGCCAGCCCGACCAGAGCGAGCACGGCGACGACAAGGCAAATCAGCAGGCTACGCAGCAGGCGGCGGCGCGGTCGGCCGCCGGCCCCGCCGGAGGCGCGCGGGGCCCACCCGGTCCACGCGCTGCGCGGGGAGCCGACCGTGCGCGGTGAGAGGAACAGTTTTTCCCCGATCTCACGGTTCGTCAGACCCCGGGCCGCCAGCTGGACGATCTGCTGCTGCTGAGGGCTGAGTTCGGTGAAGGCACTGGGCACGACGTCGGTCGCCTCGATGCCCGCGGCGCGCAGTTCTGTCTGTGCCCGCTCGGCCCACGGCCGCGCGCCGAGGCGCTGGAAGGTTTCCAGCGCGGCGCTCAGCAGCGGACGGGCCTCGGCGATACGGCGCCTGCGCCGGAGCCATTCCCCGTAGTCGAGCCGGGTCTGCGCCCGTTCGAACGGCCACTGCTCACCCGCGGGCTGCGCGAGCGCCGCCTGGAAGAACGGCTCCGCATGCTCAGGATCCGCCAGCAGGGCGCGGCCCCGGTCGATCAGTGCGGCCACCCGTGCCGACATGCCCGTACCGAGGCGCTTCGCCGACCGTTCCAGCAGCTGTGCGGCGTGCTCCTGCTGTCCTCTGCGGACTGCTGCCGCCGCGAGGTCGGCCAGGACGGTGTAGGAGACGTGGTAGTGGACCGGATCGCCGTCGTCGGTGAACGCGGAGCGGAACTGTGTGTACGCGGTGTCGTAGTCGCCCTCGGCCACGGCGGCCATTCCCAGGGCCCGGCGTGCGAAGACCGCCACGGAGCGGCTCTCCAGCGGGTCGACGAGAGACAGGGCCCGCTCGGCGAGCCGGCGTGCGGCGGGCGCGTCGCCGAACAGTGCGACCGCCGTGGCGTCGAGTGCCCGGGCACACGCCTCGGCGTGGTCGAGCCCGGCCGATGACGCCATGGCCGCGATGTCGGCCGCCACCGAGCGGGCCTCGGCCCATCGGCCCTGCTCCAGGCGGGTCCAGCCGACCGCACATCCCAGTCCGTCCGGGAGCGGGCCATGCGCCTGCCACTGGTCGAAGGCCTCGTCGAAGGTTTGCGCGGCGAGGGTGGTGCGGTCGAGCAGCCAGGCGACGATGGCGAGCGCGGTCAGACGCTCGGCGTCGCCCTTGGCCCCGGCGATGAGCCCGGGCAGCACCGGTGCGAGCGACGCTCCCGCGCCGCCGGGGTCGGAGACGGCCATGACCCAGGCGTGCAGCGCCGCTCCGGCGGCGTCCTCGGGCATGGCGGAGAGCAGGCTCTGGATCTGTCGCTGCTGGGACTCCTCGCCCGAGTAGTAGCGGACCACCGCTGCTGCGGCCAGCGCGTCGAGCACGAGGGGTGACCGGGTGTTCGCTGCTTCGTCGGCGACGCGCATGAGCAGGGCGAAGGCTGCTGTGTGATGGGGGCCGAGAGACATGAGCCGGCCGGTGGCCAGCGCGGCTTTGCCCCGCAGTGCCGGGTCGTCGGTGCTCTCGCGGACCGCTGTGGCCAGGTGCTCCACCCAGCCGAGCTGACCGGTGAAGACGGCGCTGGCGGCGGCTTCGGCGAGCAGTTTTGCCCGGTCCTCGCGGTGCGGGCTGAGTTCCGCGGCGCGCTCCTGGGCTGCGGCGGCGGCCGCAAAGCCACCTCGGCGCCGGGCCCGGTCGGCCGTCTGCTGCAAGGCGGCCGACACGTCCTGGTCGGGGCGTACGGTCGCGGCGGCCAGATGCCAGGCGCGGCGGTCGGGCTCCTTGCGCAGCAGTTCCGCGAGAGCCAGGTGTGCCCTGCGGCGTTCCTCGAAGGATGCGGCATGGTAGACGGCGGAGCGGACGAGCGGGTGACGGAAGACGATCCCGGTTCCGTCCTGGCGTACGAGACCGGCCCGGTCCGCGGGCTCCCATGCCTGGTCGTCCGCCTCGGGCAGTCCCACGGCGGCTGCCTGCGCGTCCGCCGCGTCGGCGGCCGCGAGCAGCAGCAGGATGCGGCGGGTCGGTCCCGGCAGGTCCGCCGCGTGCCCCGCGAAGATCCGCTCCAGTCGGTCGGTGACCGGCAGCGGGCCCTCCACGCTGCTGCCCTCGGCGTTGCGGATCGCGGTGGCGTGGGCGAGTTCCACCAGGGCCAGCGGGTTGCCGGCCGCTTCCTCGAGGATCCGCACGCGGGTTCGGCCGGTGGGCGGTGTGGGCTGCCGGTCGAGCAGACGGCCCGCGGCAGCACCGTTCAGCGGGCCGAGTTCGAGGCGCTCGTATCCCTTGTCGAAGCCGGGCAGTACGGCCGCGGTGCGGACTCCGAGCAGCAGCGTGACGGGCTCGCTGTCCATGCGCCGCGCCACGAAGGAGAGCACGTCCAGGGACGCGCGGTCGATCCACTGGGCGTCGTCGACCACGACCAGCATCGGGGCGGTCTCCGCCAGGTCCGACAACAAGGTCAGAACCGCCAGACCCACGGTCATCCCGTCGGGGGCCTCGGCACACTCGTCGAGCCCCAGGACCGCACGGAGCGCAGAGCGCTGCCGCGAGGGCAGATCCTCCGCCTCGCCGAGAACCGGGCGCAGCATCTGGTGAAGTCCCGCGAATCCGAGGTGCGCCTCGGATTCGCTCCCCACCGCTCGCAGCACTCGGCCACCGACACTCCGTGCGCGATCGGCCGCCACGCCGAGGAGTGTGCTCTTTCCGGCACCGGGGTCACCCGTGATGACCAACACGTCGCTGTGGGAGCGATCGGCGCCGACCCGCCGGACTATTTCTGCGGTCTCGCTTTCCCGGCCCACCAGCGCCAGACCGGAATTCCGCGTCGAGCGCCGGTCCCCACGAGCCCTTCCATCGTTTTCCACGGATGCTCCAGGGAATTGAGATAGCCCAGATACTAGCGTGGGAGAAGCGCGGCCAGGGCCTGCGGGAGCAGCATCGAAGGCGGCCAGAAGCGCATCCGAGCGCAGTCTGCCGGCGACACGCAGTCCGCACCGTCGGTGGCCGACCAGCACCGATGCAGTCACGTGACGCATACCGGACGGAACCGCGCATGCCGAGACTGGTCACGCGGGCTGTGGCCGGTCAGCACCCGAAGGGTCCCGCACGGCCGTGCACACGCGAAAGGACCTCCGGAGATCCCCATGGCGCCAAGGACAACGACATCGTTGTGGGACCGGTTAGCGGCCTTCGACCCTGGACTCGTACGTCTGACGTCCGCGATACGCGCCGTGCTCGGCACCGCCGCGACCCTGGCCGTGCTGACAGCGCTGCGCGCGCCCGAGACGGCGCTCGTGGTCGGTGGCTTCACCGCGATGACGACGTCACTGGCCGTCAGCGACCTGCACCCGCGCAACCAGCTCATCATGCTCGGACTCGGCGTTCCGCTCTCCCTCGCGTCCCTGGCCGCCGGAGCCGCGCTGACGCCGTACCCGACAGCAGCCCAGCTGGTCTTCCTGGCGGTGATCCACCTCGCCGTTCAGGCCCGCCGGTTCGGCCCGCGAGGGCTGGGCCTGGGGATCTTCGGTTTCATGGCCTTCCTGCTGTCCCAGTTCACCCAGGCCCGGGCAGACCGCCTTCCGGAGCTCGGGGTATCGGTACTGGTCGCGTTCGGGGCCGTCACGGCCGTGTGGTGCTGCGTCGGTCCCGTCACGGCGTCCCGGGCCCTGAGGCGGCTGCGCCACGCATTCGACGTACGTCTGCACGACGTCCTCCGGGACACGGCCGCGATGGTTGCCGCCGGGCAGGACATCGACACCCGGAGCCGGTCGTTGCAGGACCGTCTCGACAGACTGCACGCGTCAGTGCTGCTGATCGAGGACTTTCTCGACGAGCGCGCCGTGGACGAGGACACCGAGGCCCTGCTGCCGCACCTCAGCCGGGTGGAGGTGGCCGCGCAGCGCCTGGCCGTACTGGCGGTCCGCGCGGTCCGCACCCCGACGGCCCGCAGCGATCTGGCGGAACGGACGGCGCGACAGCGGCTCGCCCAGCGGATCCGGGCTCTCCGGCACCAGCCCATCGCCGGAAGGGCCTGCGCGGCCGAGCGGTGCGCAGAGGGGTACGAAGGTGGCCCGCCGAACCGGCCGACCGGCTCCGCACTCGTGCTGGACTGCTTTCCCGCGGTCGACGAACTCGCCGAAGCCCTGCGGGTTCTCGGCCCACGCGACCGCCCGGCAGCACGCCGGACACCTCCGCGCAAGCCCGCTTCACCCACCTTCGGGGCGCTGCCGCGCAGGGACACGGACACCGAGAGCCTGAAGCGGAGAGCCACCCGTCAGGCGTTTCAGGTGACGGCTGCCTCGGCCCTCGCCGTCGCGGTCGGTCATCTCCTGTCGCCGCACCTGTGGTACTGGGCCGTCGCGGCCGCATGGGTCGTCTTCATCAAGAACGAGAGCACCGGCGAGGTACTGCTGCAGAGCCTCCGGCGGCTGGCGGGCACCGTCCTCGGCGTGGTGTTCGGCTACGGCCTCGCCGCCCTGGTCGGCGGAGACGGCCCCGTCCTCCTGGCCCTGCTCCTGCTGTGCATGTTCGGGATGTTCTCCACCCCGTCGCAGGCCTACTGGGCCGTGACGTTCTTCATCACCGGCACGCTCAGCATGCTGCTCGCGCTGATGGACACCTTCTCGACGCAAGTGCTGCTCCTGCGCGTCCAGGAGACCGCACTGGGAGTGTCCTGCGGGATCCTTGCAACCGTCCTCGTACTCCCCACCACGGTCCGCCGCGCCAGCGACGAGGAACTGGTCGGCCTCCTGCGCGTCCTCGACCGCATCCTGCGGGCCGTCGCGTCGGGAAGCGCGGAGACGAAACCCCCGACGACCTGGGTCCGCGCGGCACATGACCTCGATCAGGCACTGGAATCCTTCCGCAAGGCCAGTCTGCCTCTCACTCATCCGTTTGCTCCGCAACGCCGGCGCCGCCACCGCGCCCGGCACCTGCTGGAACTCCTCGAGACCGGCGCTTACCACGCACGGAGCCTGGCCGCCACGGCCGAACGACTCCCGGCGGGCCACGTCCCGGAGTGCACCGCCCGCCTCACCGCCGCGGCCGACCGAGCGCACGAGACCGTGACCCACCTGATCCACGTCACCGGCCATCGGCCCGAAAGCGCCTCACGAACGGCACACCCCACGGTCATCAGGGCACTGACCCTGCTCTCGGAGGAGCAACGCGTGAGCCGCACCTGGCCGTCGCCGGAGCACCGCCTGCTGCTGCACATCGATCGCCTCGACGCGACCCTGACCGCGCTCGCACGAGCCTTGGGCCCACTTGCCTCGGACCCCGACCGCAAGCCGGCCGACTACAGCCAGGCAGTGGTGTTCAGGTGCCGGTGAGAGTGACCGTGACCACCCCGAAGCCCCCTGTCCTTGCAGTCACGTGACGGATACCGCACCTACCGGGGCCGCTCGTACGGTTGAGTAAATCCCCCGAATTCCAAGGAAATACCATGGACCAGATCACCCTCGGCAATGTCTCCATCACCCGGGTCTGGGAATACTACGGATCCGTCGAAATGACGCCCGACACCTTCTTCCCGGAAAGCACGAAGGAAGTCTGGGAGAACGGTTCCGACTGGCTTGTCCCGCATTTCCTGGATTCCGAGACCAATATGGTGAATTCGGCGATCCAGACCTGGCTGCTACGCAGCGAGGGCAAGACCATCCTGGTCGACACCGGCGTGGGCAACCACAAGGACCGTCCCTACGCCCCGGTCTGGAACCGGCTCGAAACGGACTTCCTGGCCAACCTCGCCCGGGCCGGGGTCCAGCCGGAGGACGTGGACATCGTGATCAACACGCATCTCCATATCGACCACGTCGGCTGGAACACCTACCTGGACGGGCGGCAGTGGGTGCCGACATTCCCCAATGCCACCTACCTGATGTCGAAGGACGACTTCGACTTCTGGAACCCCGAGAACGGCCACCAGCCGCTGATCGGCCGCGGCAACCAGAACGTCTTCGAGGACAGCGTCGCCCCGGTGCACCAGGCCGGCCTGACGCAGCTGTGGGAGAACAGCCACCAGATCGACGCGAACCTGCGCCTGGACGCCGCTTCCGGGCACACCCCCGGCTCCTCCGTGCTGACCCTCACCTCCGGCACGGACCGCGCGGTGTTCGTCGGCGACATGCTGCACAGCCCGGTGCAGATCCTGGAGCCGGACGCCAACAGCTGCTTCTGCGAGAACCCCGCCGAAGCCCGTGCCACCCGCCGCAAGGTGCTGGGCTGGGCCGCCGACAACAACGCGCTCGTGATCCCGGCACATCTGGGCGGCCACGGCGCCACCGAAGTCGTACGCGAGGGAAGCACCTTCGCCGTGCAGGGCTGGGCGCCCTTCGCCCCGTACACCGCGCAGGGCTGAAGCCCGCGGAAAGGCACCAGAGATGAACCACCACCCCGAACCCGTCGTGACCACCGCGCAGGGAGCCGTGCGCGGTCTGCGCCAGGAGGACGGCACCGCCGTCTTCCTGAACATCCCCTATGCCGCCCCGCCCCTGGGCGCGGGCCGGTTCGCGCCGCCCGAGCCGCACGAGCCGTGGGACGGCGTACGCGACGCCACCGCCCCCGGACCCAACGCGCCGCAGTCCGAGCGCAGGCTCGGCAGCATCGACATGGCCCCCTACTTCGGCACCGGCTGGAGCCGGGGCGAGGACTACCTCACCGTCAACGTCTGGACGCCCGCCGTCGCGCAGAGCGGCCTGCCGGTCATGGTGTTCGTGCACGGCGGCGGCTTCGTCGCCGGATCGACGCGGTCCGCGATGTACGACGGTTCCGCCTTCGCCCGCGACGGCGTCGTCCTCGTCACGCTCAACTACCGGCTCGGCATCGCCGGGTTCCTGGACCTGCCCGGCGCCCCGGCCAACCGTGGTCTGCTCGACGTCGTCGCCGCGCTGCGCTGGGTGAGGGAGAACATCGCCGGGTTCGGTGGTGACCCGGACAACGTGACGCTCTTCGGCCAGTCGGCCGGGGCCACCGTCGTCGGCGGCGTCCTCGCCACCGCGGAGGCCACGGGTCTGTTCCGCCGGGCGATCGTGCAGAGCGGCAGCGGCCTGGGCGCGTTCAGCACCGAGCAGGCCGCCCGCGTCACCACCGCGGCCGCCGAGATCCTGGGTGTCGAGCCGCACGTGGAGGCCTTCGCGGAGATCTCCGACGAGCGTCTGGTGGAGGCCGCCTCCAAGCTCGCGGGCATCGACCTGCAGACCGCCACCCACCACGACCCGCTGATCGGCCTCAGCCCCTTCAGCCTGGTCCTGGACACCCAGCCCGCCGAAGCCGTCGCCGCGGGCCTCGCCGCCGACGTCGACCTGCTCATCGGCACCAACACCGAAGAGGGCAACCTCTACCTGGTCCCGGTGGGCAAGTACGCCACCTCGACCGCGGCCGACGTCGACGACGCGGCGGCGCGCTCGCACCCGGTTCCGGCGCGGCTCGTGGAGACCTACCGCAAGTCCCGCCCCAAAGCCTCCTTCGCGGAACTGCGCTCGGCCGTCATGGCCGACGCCCTGTTCGGCGCGGGCACCCGCGCTCTGGCCGGCGCCCATGCCACCCATCCGAAGTCCGTCACCTACGCGTATGAGTTCGCCTGGCGTTCCCAGGCCCTGGACGGAGAGCTCGGCGCCACCCACGCCGTCGAGCTGCCCTTCGTCTTCGACCTCGCGGACCGGCCCGAGCTGAACGGCCCCGCCGCCCTGCTCGGCCCCGACAAGCCCCCGGCGGATCTCGCGGACCGTGTGCACGAGACCTGGATCCGGTTCGCCGCCACCGGCGACCCCGGCTGGGACCCCTACGACACCGACCGCAGGGCCACGATGCACATCGACGCCGAGTGGACCCAGGTCGACGACCCCCGCAGCCGGGAACGACAGGCCTGGAGCTGACGCCCGCACGGGTTTCGCCTGCTCACCCCCTCCAAGGACCACCACCGCTTCAAGGAACACCGTGACCAGAACCGTCATCACCACCGAGCACGCCCCCTCTCTCCCGGCCCCGCTGTCCCAGGGCATCCGCAAGGGTCCCGTCCTGCAGGTATCCGGACAGCTCCCGTTCGACCCGACCACCGGCGAGGTCGTCGGCACGACGGTCGCCGAGCAGACCGCTCAGGTCCTGCGCAACGTCACCGCCGTCCTCAAGGCAGCCGGCGCGGGCCTGGAAGACGTCGTGATGCTCCGCGTCTACCTCACCGACCCCGCCCACCTGCCCGAGCTGAACGAGGCGTACGCGGCAGCCGTCGGCGAGCCCTTCCCCGCCCGCACCACCGTCTACATGCAGCTCCCGCCGGGACTCCTCGTGGAGATCGACGCCCTGGCCGTGCTGGACGACTGACACAGCCACAGAACAAGGCCGGTCCGGCGGCCTGCTGGATGCCCTGTGCTCTCGAAAGGCGCTCTGGTGGTCGTCGTCGCCCTCTCGGTCGTGCTGCGCGGCCGTACGCCCGGGCGGATGGCGGTGCACTTCGCGCTCGGTGGGGAGGCGGACCGGTTCGCCGGGCGGGGTGTGTTCGTCGCTTCGAGCGTGCTGGTCCTCGCCGTGGCCGCCGCCACGATGGCCGTCGTCCTCGGCCGGGCGCGGATCGGCCGCGTCCGGCTGCTGGTGAGCGCGTACGCGATCGCCGGGTTCGTGGGCTCGGTGCTCGTCTCCGTGCAGGTGGTCAACGTATCCGACGACGTCTCCGCCGTACGACTGCCCGTGTGGCACCTCGCGGTCGCGCTCGGCGTGGCCGTGGTGGCCGCCGGGGTCGGGCGTCTGGCCGCCCGCGCACTCGGACCCCTCCCCCCGCTGCCGTCGGTTACCGAGGAGCGTGCCCGTCTCGCGCTGGCCGACGGTGAGCTCGCCGCCTGGGCGCACGCCACCGGTTCCCGGCCGCTCGGCGCCGTGGGCCTGACGCTGACCGCCGTGTCCCTCGCGGTGTTCCCCTTCGCCGGGCTGCCCGTCTTCTGCGCGCTCCTCCTGGCCGGCGCGCTGTGTCTCGCCTTCGCCCGTCTGTACGTCACCGTGGGCCGCCAGGGGCTGACCGTGACCCCGGGACGGCTGCCCTGGCCGCGCATCCACGTGCCGTTGGAGTCGATGACCGACGCGCCCTCGCGCAGTGTCGATGCGATCGGGGAGTTCGGCGGCTGGGGCTATCGCATCCGGCCGGGTGCCTCGGGAGTGATCCTGCACTCCGGTCCCGCGCTCGTCGTGCGGCGCACCGGCGGGCGCGCGTTCGCCGTCACCGTCGACGACGCGGCCACCGCGGCCGCCCTGCTCAACACCCTCATCGCCCGGCGAAAGGCGCACTGACGTGCTGCTGCGTGTCGACACCGGCTCGGCCCTGCCGCTCGGCGACCAGATCGCCGCGCAGGTCCGGCGGGCCATCGCCGACGGGGAGGCGGCGCCGGGCGAGCGGCTGCCGGCGGCTCGGGCGCTGGCCCAGTCGCTGGGCGTCAACCTGCACACCGTGCTCCGCGGCTACCGGCAACTGCGCGACGAGGGGCTCATCGAACTGCGACGCGGGCGCGGGGCGGTGGTGCTCGCTGGTACTCCGGCTCGCGCCCGCCTCCTGGAGCACGTGCGCTCGCTCGTGGACCAGGCACGCTCCCTCGGCCTCACCGAGGACGAGGTCGTGGGACTCGTACGCGACAACCTCAGGGAGAGCCGGGCCTGAACTCCCCGGGCCGCGCGGCGAGATGGTCCCGCAGCACCGCCGCGAAGTCCGCGTCGGGCCGCAGGCCGAGCGTCGCGGCCCGCCCGTAGTCGAAGGCGGCGGGCCAGGAGCCGACGATGGCCTCGATCGCCGGATCGGGGGCGACGGTCACCCGGTCCGCCACCGTGTCCCCGGCCACCTCGCGCAGGGTCGCCAGCATGTCGGCGACCGAGATACTCAGGCCCGGCAGGTTGACCGGCAGCGGGCCGTCCAACTCGCCCTGCCCTGTGCCCCGTTCGGCGGCGGCCACGCGCAGGATCCCCTCGATGGTGCGGCGCGGCGAGGACAGTGCCAGCCGCAGGGACGGATCCACCGGGCAGACGGCCGGCAGACCGGCGAGCGGCTCGCGGACGATGCCCGACACGAAGCCGGAGGCGGCCGCGTTGGGCTTGCCCGGGCGCACCGCCACCGTCATCAGCCGCACGGTACGGCCGTCGACGAAGCCCCGGCGGGTGCAGTCGGCGAGCAGGTGCTCGCACATCAGCTTCTGGGTGCCGTAACTCGACCGCGGCACCGGCACGGTGGTCTCGCTGACCAGCTCCGGCAGCGGGAGGCCCGGGTGGGAGCCGTAGACGGCGATGCTGCTGGCGAAGACCACCCGCACCACCGGCCCACCCGCCGCCGCCTGTGCCCGGGCCGCCTCCAGTACCGCACGTGTGGTGTCCACGTTGGCCCGCATGCCGAGGTCGAAGTCCGCCTCGCACTCCGCCGACACCGCGGCGGCCAGGTGGAACAGCACGTCCACCGGCTCGGCGAACACCGTACCGAGACGCTCGGCCAGCTCACCGTGCACGACGTCGACGAGAGCGTCCGCCACCCCCGCCGCGACTCGGTCCACCAGCACCAGCCGGCTGATGGGCTCGCCACCGAACGACCTGGCCGTCAGCAACTCCTCGACCAGCAGCCGTCCGAGGAACCCGGACGCACCCGTCACGACGATTCGCACACGTCACCTCTCGAGAAAGTCGGCCCGGCCCCACGATCGCATCCCGATCCGCGCCCGATGCAACCTGTGAGGTTCCTGAGCAGTGTTACTGAGAGGAGTTCGCGTGCTCCTCGACCGCGCGCGAATCATGAGGGAAACGGGGGAAACAGGTGTGTACGGCGAGGACGATCTGAAGGACTTCGAGACGTACGCCGCCGTCCGCTGGCCGCGGCTGCTGCGCGTCGCCTATCTGCTGACCAACGGCGACCACCACGAGGCGGAGGACCTCGTCCAGGCCACCCTCGCCAAGGTCTATCTGCGCTGGCACCACATACGCACCCTGGACGCGCCCGACCAGTACGTCCGCCGTGCGCTGATCAACAACAACGCCTCCCGGCACCGCAAGCGCCGGGTCGTCCAACTCCTCACTCCGCACCTGCCGGAGCAGCGCGGCCCGTCCGACGGCGGTGGCGGGCCCGAGAGTTACGACACCAGGTCCGCGCTGTTCGCCGCGCTCGCCGACCTGCCGCCCCGTCAGCGGGCCATCGTCGTACTGCGCTACTGGGAGTGTCTGAGCGAGCAGGAGACCTCCCGGATCCTGGGCTGCTCGGTCGGCACCGTGAAGAGCCAGGCCAGCCGGGCGCTGAAGAAACTGCGCTCCAGCGCGGTCCTGTCCGACTACGCCGTCACCGCGGCGCACGGCCGTTAGGAGGACGGAGGAGCATGAACACCGACATGTCACCGCGACCGCCGGCGCCCGACCTGTGGCGGGCGCTGGACGATGCCGCGCAGGAGTACGCCCCAGCGGCGTTCCCGCGGGACCGGATCGTACGCCGAGGCCAGCTCATCCGGCGGCGCCGCAGGATGGCGACCGCCGCCGCGCTCACCGTGCTGCTCGCCCCGCCGGCCGTCGAACTGGCACGCGCCAAGGACTCCGGAGCCTCGCACGCCGTCGCCCCGCAAGCGCCCTTTGCCTCGGCCTCCCCCACCGCGGAGGACGGCAGGTCGCCGGTGCGGGTGGTGCGTCCCGGGGAGCGGATCGAGGCCGGGCTCGGCGTCTGGTACCTGCTCAAGCAGCGGGAGTACTGCATCGCGAGCCCACGGGACAAGCACCCGATCTGTGTGGGGCCGTTGGATGTCGACCAGCCCGGTACAGTACCGCTGACCTTGAACATCGACCCCCTCCCCAAGGGGGTGGTGTACACCTTGGCGTACACCGGGCAGGCGCCCGCCGCCCGGATCACGATGACGGAGTACGGCCTGACCACCGAACTCCCGATCGTGCGGCTGGCCGGACGGCCCGCCTACGTGAGCACGTACGCCGTCGCCGCGCCGCGGCGCGCGAGCGAGGACCCACTACCGGTCGACGGGCCCTCCTTCCGCGTCTACGACGCCGGCGGCGGGGAACTGGCGAGAATCGGGGGACGATGAGCGGTGTAGTGATCCATCTGCCACAGCCCGCGCTGACGGTACGGCTCGGTCCGGGAGAGGTGGCCCGCTTCGGGCGCGGCTCGGACACGGTGCCGGTGGAACTGCGGCTGGACGATCCGGCGGTGTCCCGGCTGGCCGGGGAGATCCGGGTGCGTGACGACCACTGGCTGCTCAGCAACCACAGCACGCACCAGAGTTACCTGGTGGAGAACCCGGAGGGAGCGGGTGAGTACCTGCGCGTCCCGCCCCGCCGGGTCGGGGCGCCGATCCCCTTCGAGTTCGCGCGGGTCGTCCTGCCCAGCCTGGGCTCCGGGGTGAGCTTCCAGGTCTTCGCGCCCGACCACGTCTACCTGGACGCGGGCGGCCCGGGCGGCGGCCACGGCACCCGGACCCTGACCGCGTACTCCCTCGACGAGACGGCCACCTACTTCCTGGTGCTGGTCGCGCTCTGCGAGCCGCGGCTGCGCGACGAGTCGGTGCTCGCGGTGCCGACCACGCCGGAGATCGTCGAGCGGCTGCGCGCCCACCCGCAGTGCGAGCAGTTGACGGCCCGGGCCGTCAGCGCCCACATCGACTACCTGGCCGACGAGAAACTCCGCATCGATCCGCCGGCCGGGCAGGAACCCGGCCGCGGTGCGCGCCGCAACGGCAAGCGCGAGGCGCTCGTCGGCATCGCGCTGCGCTTCGGCCTGGTCGCCGAGGGGCATCTCCCGCTGCTGCCCGCCCGCAGGTCGGCCGGGGCCGTCGCCGGGGCGCAGGGCCGATGAGTGAGACGGCGGGGCGTGTCGCCTGCGGCTTCCGGGTCGGTGACTGGGAGGTCGGCGACCCCATCGCGGACGGCGGCTGGGGGTCGGTCTACGCGGGCCGGCGGCCGACGGGTCCGGAGGACGAGCGGGACGTCGCGCTCAAGTTCCTTCCCACGGCGGGTCTCGCGCCGCGTCAGGCCCGCGGGCTGGTGGAAAGCGCCCGCCGGGAACGCGAGTTCGGGCGGCGCACACGCCATCCCCGGCTGATCCGGCTGATCGACTCCGTCGTACTCGACGAACCGGACCATCCCGAACTGGACGGCGCCGTCGTCCTGGTGATGGAGCGGGCGGCGCGAAGTCTTCGCCAACTCCTGGAGGAGAAGGGCGCGTTGTCCGACGAGGAGGGTGAGCGGATCCTGACGGAGACGTGCGAGGGGCTCGCGCACCTCCATGAACTGGGGTGGGTGCACGGCGACCTCAAACCCGACAACGTCCTGTTGATGCCGGACGGTTCGGTCCGGCTGTCGGACTTCGGTCTCGTCGCGGAACTCGACGGGACGCACGGCACGCACGCCTGGGTGCCGCCCGCGGGCACCCCCGACTACCTGCCCCCGGAACGCTGGCGTGCGCCGCTGGGCGAGCGCGGTGTCCAGTCGCGCCCCAGCGCCGACATCTGGGCCCTGGGCATCATGATCCACCAGGTGTTCACCGGCGGCACCTCCCCCTTCCCGGGCGCCACGTCGGCGGGACGGGGCGCGGCCGCACAGGAGTACGCCGCCGGACGGGCGCCGTTGCGCCTGGATCCCGCCGTGCCGCCGTTCTGGCGCGACCTGGCCACCGACTGCCTGGCCCCGACCCACACCGCCCGCGCCCCGCACACCGCCCGGAGTCTGCTGGAGCGGATCCGGGCGGCCGCCGGGACAACCGGCGTCCCCGCGTACGGCAACCAGCGCTCGCAGTGGGACGCGGGCTGCCGCCCGGGAGCGGAGAACCCCGAACACCGGTGAACCGACGGCGCAGTTGAAGACGGCCCCTTTCGAGGATGCCGGTCGCGGACGCGCCCGGTCGCGTACCCCTGACCGTACTTTCCTACGTTCGGCTCGGCCGTGAGAGTTCGACAGCGGGCCAGTCGAGGAGGCGGGCGCCGATGACGGCGGTCTGGAGCATGTAGCGATGGGCCGGGTCGGCGGGGTCCGCGCCGGTGAGCTGGTGGATGCGTTCCAGCCGGTAGGTGACGGCCCGCACGCTCAGGGAGAGGCGGCGGGCGGCCTCGGCGGCGACGCAGCCGGAGTCGAAGTAGGCGGTGAGCGTGTCCAGGAGGGGCTGGGCGCCGCCCCGGGCCGTAGTGAGCGGGCCGAGCGTGTTCGCCACGAGGTCGGCCATGGCCTGTCGGTCACGGGTGAGGACGGGATAGACGAGCAGGTCGGTGGCGCGCAGGACCGGCTCGTCGAGACCGAGACGCTCCGCGAGTTGCAGGGCGCTCAGGGCCTCTTCGTACGACTGGACGACCCCGCCGGGGCCCGGCTGCGGGCGGCCGATGGCGACCCGTCCGCCGTCGGTGGCGGCGTGTGCCTGCTTGGCGAAGTAGGGCAGGACCTCGTCCTCGTGGCCGGGCGCGATGCACAGGAGCCGGCCGTCCTTGGTGGTGAGCAGGACGTTGCGGTTGCCGAAGCGGGCGATCAGGGCCTGCTCCACCTGCCGGGGTACCGCGCCGCCCTCGTCGTAGGCGGCCGGTCCCTGGGCGACGGCGACCGCGTGGGCGTGGGACAGGCGCAGGCCGAAGCGTTCGGCGCGTTCGGCGAGGCGGCCCAGATCGCTGCGGCCGTAGAGGAGGTCGTCGATGAACTCCCGGCGGGCGGCCTCCTCCTGGCGTACGGCCAGGCGCTGGGCGTGTTCGTAGCCCTCGGCGAAGGCGTCGACGACCTGCTGTACGGCGGCGAGCGTGCTGTCGGCCGCGCCGGGGGCGGACGGCCAGGCGGCGCGGGCCGCGGCGAGGTGGGCGACGACGACGGCTCGCAGACCGTGGCCCGCGTCCGCGGCCTGTTCGCCGAGCGCGCGCCGGGACTCGATCTCCTCCCGGGTGAGCCGGCGGCCGGTGGCCGAGACCTCGGACAGGATCCGGGCGTAGCCGTCCAGATACCGTTCGGGAATCTTCTGCTCCGCCACGCCGTCCCCCGCAATCTTGATGTGCCGGTGACGCTTTCTTAACGGTCCCCGGCATGCAGACCCTAATGAACTCTGCCGGTGACCGGCAATGCGCGAGCGAGCGGCGGCCGGGCATCATGCCGTGCGGGGAGCACTGGCCGGTTGCGGGAGACGGTGCGGGTGACGACGTGACCGGCGGGCGTGCGCTCCTGGACGCGGCTCAGA